>NZ_BAAGDE010000012.1:0-123417 GCF_054660795.1 Mycobacterium sp. MUNTM1 | reverse complement strand
GCGCGCTCTGATACAGACAGATGGCCGCGGCCGACGCCACGTTGAGGCTCTCCGCGCCGCCGGCCATGGGGATGCGCATGCGGTGGTCGGCCGCCGCCGCGATTTCAGTTGGCAGACCGTGTGATTCGGGGCCGAACAGCCACGCCGTCGGTGTGCCGAGCAGGTCGGTGGCCTCGTCGAGCCGCGTCTCGCCGTCCACGGTGGTGGCGAGCAGCTGCAGGCCCGCGGCGCGCAACGCGTCGACGGCGGCGCGCGGGTCCGGCTCGACGACGACCGGGACCGAGAAGATGCTGCCGGCCGACGCGCGCAGGCACTTGCCGTTGTACGGGTCGACGCTGTGGCCGCCGAGGATCACGCCGGCCGCGCCCATCGCGTCGGCAAGGCGGATGAGGGTGCCCGCGTTGCCCGGCTCGCCGATCTCGACGGCGACCGCGACCAGCGCGGGCGAGCCGGCCAGCAGGTCGCGCAGCTGGGTCTGCGGCATTTCGCACACGGCGACCAGTCCCGCCGGGGTGACGGTGTCGGACAGCGCTTTTGCCGCCCGTTCGGTGACCGGATGCACCGGGCATCCGGTCGATGCCAAAGTCGCCAGCAGCGACGCATGACGCTGCTGGGCGACCTCGGTGGCGAAGACGTCGCGAACCAGGCCGCGGCGGGCGGCGGCCTCCACCAGGTTGGGGCCTTCGGCGAGAAATCGGCCCGTCCGCCGGCGGCCGACGTGACGGTGCAATTTGACCGCCGCGGCGACCCTGGCCGAACGTTCGGTCAGCACCTGGACGGTCCGCACCGTCTCTGGTTAGGCCGCTTCTCCGGAATCCGAGGGAGCGTTGACGTCCTCGGGCAGTGCCGCCCGCGCGATGTCGACCAGCGCCGTGAAGGCGGCCGGGTCGGCGATCGCGATGTCGGACAGGTTCTTACGGTCCACTTCCACACCGGCGGCCTTGAGGCCCTGGATCAGCCGGTTGTAGGTGATGTCGTTGGCGCGCGCCGCCGCGTTGATGCGCGAGATCCACAGTTTGCGGAACTCGCCCTTGCGCGCACGACGGTCGCGGTAGGCGTAGTTCAGCGAGTGAAGTTGCTGCTCTTTGGCCTTGCGGTAGAGCCGGGATCGCTGGCCGCGATAGCCCTTCGAGGCCTTCAGGATGCTGCGCCTCTTCTTGTGGGCGTTGACCGCCCGCTTCACGCGTGCCATTGGATGTTCCTACTCTCGTTCAAAATGGTTGGTCGGGTCGCCGTGCCAGCTCGCGCTGCGGGTCTGGCCGGCGCGGTGGTCAGCCGTTCAGCAGGCTGTTAACGCGCTTGGTGTCGTTGGCCGACACCGTGGTTCGGCCGTCGAGGCGGCGAGTCCGCTTCGAGGGCTTGTGCTCGAGCAGATGCCGGCGGTTGGTCTGCTGGCGGACGATCTTGCCGGTTCCGGTGCGCCGGAACCGCTTTGACGCCCCGCTGTGGGTCTTGGCTTTGGGCATGTTTCCTCTGTTCTATGAAGGGCTCGAGTGCTGAGTACTCGAGCTCTTGCTGCTGTCTCGCGGTCAGTTCGACGAAGGTTCGGCTTCGGCGGCCGCATCGTCCGATGCCGCGCCGCCCCCGGGTCCTTCCGGATGCCGCGCCTTGGCGCGGGTCTTCGCGCCGCGATGCGGTGCCAGCACCATCGTCATGTTGCGGCCGTCCTGCTTGGCGGACGTTTCGACGAAGCCGTACTCGGCGACGTCCGCACCCAGGCGCTGGAGCAACCGATAACCCAGCTCGGGCCGCGACTGCTCACGTCCGCGGAACATGATGGTGACCTTGACCTTCGATCCCGCTTCCAGGAAGCGGATGACGTGACCCTTTTTGGTCTCGTAGTCGTGATCGTCGATCTTCGGTCGCAGCTTTTGTTCTTTGACGACGGTCTGCTGCTGGTTCCGGCGGGATTCGCGCGCCTTCTGCGCCGCTTCGTATTTGAACTTGCCGTAGTCCATGATCTTGCAGACCGGCGGCCTGGCGTTCGGGGCAACTTCGACAAGGTCGAGATCGGCGTCCGCAGCGACGCGCAGTGCGTCTTCGATGCGCACTATGCCTACCTGCTCTCCCCCTGGGCCGATCAATCGGACTTCAGGTACGCGAATGCGCTCGTTGACGCGGGTCTCAGTGCTGATGGGGCCTCCCTTGTTGGGCTTCTATATCGTGCGGTGACGACCGGTCCGGACGGGCGGAGGAAGCAGCGGCGGAGACACCACACCACTAGCAAAAAAGCCCTGCACAAGCAGGGCCCAATGCCGACCGATCACGGCTGGAAGCTACTCGAGCCGCCCGCGTTGCCCGCGGAACAGGCATCCGCGATGCCTGTGACCGGACCGCTGAACCTGGGAAGATCCGCTCAGGGATTTCGTCGGTGCGCGGTGGGAGTGGGACTCCACTTAACTGTTCCTGGCATTCGCCGGGATGGTCGCAGGCGCCAGTTTAGCAGCCTTGAGGTGGCTTTTAGCACTTCGGCCGGGCGACCGCGCTGCAACGGGGGTCGACGCGGCCCGAAAAGCGGTCCCAAAACTCGTGCCCGCCACACTTAGCGCTTCGACAAGCTTTTCACGGATTGAGGGCATATCCTCGCGGTCTGTGACACTCGCATCTCCTCGTTCGGGGCCGCGTTTGCGGCCCGGCGGCCGGTCGAACTCGCGGTATCGCTGGGTGCCGGCAGCGGCCGGATGGACTGTGGGCGTCATCGCCACCGTGTCGCTGCTCGGGAGCGTGTCCCCGCTGATCAGGTACCTGATCAAGGTTCCCCGCGAGTTCATCAACGACTATCTGTTCAACTTCCCGGACACCAGCATCGCGTGGTCGTTCATCCTCGCCCTGCTGGCCGCGGCGCTGACCGCGCGCAAGCGCATCGCCTGGCTGCTGTTGCTGGCCAACATGATCCTGGCCGCCGCGCTGAACGCCGCCGACATCGCCGCGGGCGACAACACCGCCGCCGAGATCTTCGGCGAAAACCTCGGGTTCGCCGTACATATCGTGGCGATCGTCCTGCTGGTGCTGGCCTACCGGGAGTTCTGGGCCAAGGTCCGCAAGGGCGCGCTGGTCAAGGCGGCCGCGGTGCTGGTCGCCGGCGACGTGGTGGGGATCCTGGTGTCCTGGGGCCTGGTCGAGCTGTTCCCCGGAACGCTGGCCCGCCCGGACCGCCTACCGTACGTGGCCAACCGGGTGGTCGGGTTCGCGCTGGCGGATCCGGACCTGTTCACCGGCCGGCCGCACGTATTCCTCAACGCGATCTTCGGGTTGTTCGGCGCGCTGGCGCTGATCCTGGCGACGATCGTGCTCTTCCAGTCCCAGCGCGCGGAGAACGCGCTGACCGGCGAGGACGAATCGGCGATCCGCGGGCTGCTCGAGCTGTACGGCAAGAACGACTCGCTGGGCTACTTCGCCACCCGCCGGGACAAGTCGGTGGTGTTCGCCCAGAGCGGGCGCGCCGCCATCACCTACCGGGTCGAGATCGGCGTGTGCCTGGCCAGCGGCGACCCGATCGGCGATCCCCGGGCCTGGGGCCAGGCCGTCGACGCCTGGCTGGGTCTGTGCCAGACCTACGGTTGGGCGCCGGGCGTGATGGGCGCCAGCACCCAGGGCGCGCGGGCGTACCGCGAGGGTGGCCTGAACGCGCTGGAGCTCGGCGACGAGGCCATCCTGCGGACGTCGGATTTCAAGCTGTCCGGCCCCGACATGCGCGGGGTTCGTCAGGCCGTGACCCGGGCCCGGCGGGCGGGGCTGACCGTGCGGATCCGGCGCCACCGCGACATCGCGGCCGACGCGATGGCCGACACCATCGCCCGCGCCGACGCCTGGCGGGACACCCAGACCGAGCGCGGCTTTTCCATGGCGCTGGGCCGGCTCGGCGACCCCGCCGACGGGGACTGCCTGCTGGTCGAGGCGCTGGACCGGGACGGCAGCGTCGTGGCGATGCTGTCGCTGGTTCCGTGGGGCACCACCGGCGTTTCCCTGGACCTGATGCGCCGTTCGCCGCAGTCTCCCAACGGCACCATCGAGCTGATGGTCAGCGACTTGGCGCTGGGCGCCGAAGCCCTTGGCATCACCCGCATTTCACTGAACTTTGCGATGTTCCGCTCGGCGTTCGAACAGGGCGCCCAGCTCGGCGCCGGTCCCGTCGCCCGGCTGTGGCGGGGGCTGTTGCTGTTCTTCTCGCGGTGGTGGCAGCTGGAGACGCTGTACCGCTCGAACATGAAGTACCAGCCCGACTGGGTGCCGCGGTACGCCTGCTACGAGGACGCCCGGCTGATTCCGCGGGTCGGCGTCGCCTCGGCGCTCGCCGAGGGGTTCCTGGTGTTGCCGTTCGGCCGGCGCAAGACCCACACCGGCCACTACCCCGCCGTCCCGCAGCGACTGGCGGAATCCGGACTGTTGCATCACGACGGCAGCGCACCGGACGTCAGTGGGCTACGGGAGCGTCGCGAGACCGCGGACGAGGAAGAGACCAGGTCTCGTCTGCCCGAACAGGTGCGGGTGCGGCTGGCCAAGCTGAAGATATTGCAGCGCAACGGCGTTGACGCGTATCCGGTCGGAACTCCGCCCAGCCACACCGTCGCAAACGCGCTGGACGCGGACGACGGCGACACCATCACCGTCTCGGGCAGGATTTTGCGGATCCGCGACTACGGCGGCGTGCTGTTCGCCCAGCTGCGCGACTGGTCGGGGGAAATGCAAGTGCTGCTGGACAATTCGCAGCTGCAGCGCGGCCGAACCGCCGACTTCACCGCGGCCATCGACCTGGGCGACCTGGTCGAGGTGTCCGGCCACATGGGCTTCTCCAAGAAGGGCAGCCGCTCGCTGATCGTCGCCGACTGGCGGATGATCGGAAAGTGCCTGCGGCCGTTGCCGAACAAGTGGAAGGGGCTGACCGACCCGGAGGCGCGGGTGCGGACCCGCTACGTCGACCTGGCCGTCAACCCCGAGTCGCGGGAGTTGATCAAGGCGCGCAGCGAGGTGTTGCGCTCGGTCCGGCAGACGCTGTTCGCCAGGGACTTCATCGAGGTCGAGACGCCGATCCTGCAGCAGATCCACGGCGGAGCCACCGCCCGGCCCTTCGTCACGCACATCAACACCTACGACCTGGACTTGTTCCTGCGCATCGCGCCCGAGCTCTACCTGAAGCGGCTGTGCGTCGGCGGCGTGGAGCGGGTTTTCGAATTGGGCCGGGCCTTTCGCAACGAGGGGGTGGACTTCAGCCACAACCCGGAATTCACCCTGCTGGAGGCCTACCAGGCCCACGCCGACTACAAGGTGTGGATCGACGGATGCCGCGAGCTCATCCAGAACGCCGCCCAGGCCGCGCACGGCGAGCAGATCGTGCTGCGGCCCGGCGCCGACGGCCGCCTGGAACCGGTCGACATCTCCGGGGTGTGGGCGGTCAAGACCGTCCATGACGCCGTGTCCGAGGCGCTCGGCGAGCACATCGACCCCGCGACGTCGCTGTCCACCCTGCGCAAGCTGTCCGACGCCGCGCACATCCCCTATCGGGCGCACTGGGATGCGGGCGCGGTGGTGTTGGAGCTGTACGAGCACCTGGTCGAGGACCGAACCGAGGAGCCGACCTTCTATATCGACTTCCCCACCTCGGTGTCCCCTCTGACGCGGCCGCACCGCAGCGAGCCGGGCGTCGCCGAGCGGTGGGACCTGGTCGCGTGGGGTGTCGAGCTGGCCACCGCCTACAGCGAGCTCACCGATCCGGTCGAGCAGCGCCGCCGCCTGCAGGAGCAGTCGCTGTTAGCTGCCGGCGGGGATCCCGAGGCGATGGAGCTCGACGAGGACTTCCTGCAGGCGATGGAATACGCGATGCCGCCGACCGGTGGCCTGGGCATGGGCATCGATCGGCTCGTCATGCTCATAACGGGCCGCAGCATCCGCGAGACATTGCCATTTCCGCTGGCCAAGCCGCATTAGCGCGGGCCCGACCGTCCAGCAAGCCCATAGCGAACATTAGGTGAATATGTTCCAGGCCGGTTACCAATAGATCACAATGAGTCACGTGACAGACCCGACGGACAGCGCTGCCGCGCAGTTCCTGGCAAGTAGCCACACTTCGCTGATGCATGGCTGGGTGCCGGCGACGATCCAGGTGCTCGCCGCGGCGGTGCTGGCGCTGGCGGTCGGCTGGCGGTCGCGCCGCTGGCGCATGGTGTGGGTCCCGGCGGCCGCCCTGGCCGGCGGGGTCGCGGCCTACCTGACGCATTGGTACATCGTCGACCGCGGGCTGTCCGACGACCCCGCCCCGGCGACGCTGTGGCTCTGGGTCGCGCTGACGGGCATGGCGGCGGCGGTGCTGGTGCTGGGGTGGCGCACCGCGCGCCGCTGGCGGCGCGGCGCCGCGGTGCTCGCCGTGCCCCTGTGTTTGCTCAGCACGGCGCTGATGCTCAACCTCTGGGTGGGCTACTTCCCCACCGTGCAGTCGGCATGGAGCCAGCTGACCTCGGGCCCGCTGCCGGACCAAACCGATCAGGCCACCGTGACGGCGATGGCCGCCAAGGGAACGCGGCCACAGCACGGCACGGTGGTGCCGGTGGCGATCCCCTCGGACGGGTCGCACTTCAAACACCGCGGCGAGTTGGTCTACCTGCCGCCCGAATGGTTCGCGACCACCCCACCTCCGCCGCTGCCGACCGTGATGATGATCGGCGGGCAGTTCAACACGCCGGCGGACTGGACGCGCGCGGGCAACGCGGTCAAGACGATCGACGACTTCGCCGCCGCGCACGACGGCAAGGCGCCGGTGCTGGTGTTTGTGGACTCCGGCGGCGCGTTCAACAACGACACCGAATGCGTCAACGGGGTGCGGGGCAACGCGGCCGACCACCTGACCAAAGATGTTGTGCCGTTTATGGTTTCGACTTTCGGGGTCAGCCCGCGACGGGCCAACTGGGGCGTCGCGGGCTGGTCCATGGGCGGGACCTGCGCCGTGGATCTGACTGTCATGCACCCCGACATGTTCAGCGCGTTCGTCGACGTCGCCGGTGATTTCTTCCCCAACGCCGGCAACAAGGCGCAGACCATCGCCAGGCTGTTCGGCGGAAACGCCGACGCCTGGGCGGCTTTCGATCCGACCACGGTGATCAACCGGCACGGCCCCTACCGCGACGTGGCCGGCTGGTTCGCGATCTCGTCCGACGGCCCGCCCACCCCGCGCCGCGAAATCCAGCTGAGCGACAGTGGCGCCATCCGGCTCGCGGGACGCGACGCGGCGGCCAATCCCGGCAATCAAACCGCCGCCGCCTATTCACTCTGTGCGCTCGGCCGCTCCGAGGGAATCGACTGCGCGGTGGTCCCGCAGCCCGGCAAGCACGACTGGCCCTTCGCGGACCGGGCCTTCGCGGCCTCGCTGCCCTGGCTCGCCGGGGCGCTGGGCACCCCGGGAATTCCGCGGACCCCGTTGCCCGCCGCGTCGGCGCCCGCCGCCGGGGCCCCGGTGGTGGTGCCGGCCCAGCGTTCCAACACCGGCAGGCGATAGCGCCCGTGCCGTCCGTCGCGCGGATTCGGCGAGCCGTGTTCGCGCGGCACTGCCACCCGCTCAGCGCCTGGACCCGGTGGGCCAGCACGCCACTGATCCTGGTCCCGGTCTGGACGCGGCGGCGCGCCCATGCGGTGTGGATTGCGTTGTGGCTGGCCGTGAATCCCGTGGTCTTCGGCGAGCCGGCGCAGCACCGCGCGTGGTCGACGCGGGCGATGCTGGGCGAGGAGTTGTGGATCACCCGTCGGCCCCGCGATGCGGCGATGCTGGTCAGCGCCGCGACGTCCGCGACCGCGCTGGTGGCGGTGGTCGCCGCGCGCCGGCATCGGCTGCGCCCGGCGCTGATCGCCGTCGCGGCGCAGATGGCGCTGACGCTGGTGTACTGGGAGCAGATGGTCCGGTATTTCGAGCGCCGATCGGCGGAAATCGGTACGCAATAGCGGTAATCCAATACACCCGTATCGCGCCGGGATACGGGTGTATTGTCCGGCCGTGGGATCCACCCGGCTGTTTCCGTATGACCCGCCCTCGCCAGCAGAGCCTTCCCCCAAGGAGCGAATTCGCGCCGCCGCGCTGAGCTGCTTCGCTGTTCGCGGCATCGCCGCCACGACGCTGCGCGCGATCGCGGAGACCGCGGAGGTCTCGATTGGGCTGGTGCAGCACCACTTTCGCACCAAGGCCGCGCTGACCGCCGCGGTCGATCAGTACGTCCTGCAGACGGTAAGTGAGGCATTGGAAGTCGCTACGCTGTCCGAGCCGTCATCCGACAGTCTCAACGAGGCCGGGCGTCGGCTGACCGCACTCATGGTCGAACGTCCCGACGTGATGACCTATCTCGGGCGTGCGCTCGCCGAGGGCGGCGCATTGGGTTCGGTCATCTTCACAGGGCTGGCGGGTATCAGCGCGGGCCAGGGCGACCAGTTCGGGCAACAGGGCAAGCTCCGACCCGACCTCGATCCCGATTGGGGCGCACTCAACCCGCTCATCCTGCGCATCGGCGCCATCATTCTGCACCCCTACATCGAGCTCTACCTGGGTGAGTCGTTCTTCAGCGAGCGACAGCTGCGGCGCTGGGACGCCGCGGTCACGAGCCTGATACGACGCGGCCAATTCCTCGAGCAAACGGAGCTCCAGGACAAAGACGTCATCGCTTAGTGGGCCGGCCGAACGCCGCGTTACCGCAGCCGACGCGCCAGTCAGGTGCTATACACGAAACAGCATGGACGAGCGCACCGTAACCGCGAACAGCGCACAAATTCTCGACCCCGATGAGCCCGACGGCCGTCTGGCATTGGAGCGGCTGCGAGCCGATCCCACCGTCGAGGTCGTCGACCGGCTCGACGCGCAATTGGCCAACCTACGCGGTCTAAACCCAGCGCCGGATTCGACACTCCTCGGCGAAGGCACGCGGTGGGCGTACTACCCGTGGCGGCGTGCCGTCGTTGCGGTGCTGGGGCCGCGTGGGTTTCGGGCGCTGCGACTTGATCGCAACAGGAACAACATCACAAGCCAGGAACAGACCACCCTCAGCTCGCTGACCATCGGCGTCGCCGGGCTCAGCGTCGGCCATGTCATCGCGCACACCTTGGCGGTTCAGGGATTGTGTGGCCGCCTTCGGCTGGCGGATTTCGATCATTTGGAACTATCGAATCTGAATCGCGTGCCGGCCACCGTGTTCGACCTCGGGCTGAACAAAGCCCAGGTTGCGGCACGCAGGGTTGCTGAACTCGATCCCTACCTCGCGGTGGAGGTGTTCGATGCCGGAATCAACACGGACACGATCGACGCCTTTCTGGATGGACTGGACATCGTCATCGAAGAATGTGACTCGCTGGACATGAAGGTCGCCCTGCGGATCGCGGCCCGTGACAGGCATGTCCCCGTGTTGATGGCGACCAGCGACCGCGGGCGGGTCGACGTAGAACGCTTTGATCAAGACCCTGAGCGTCCGGTCATGCACGGGTTACTGGACCAGCTCGATATCAACCTGGTGGCAGGGATGAGTCGCCGCGAAAAGCTCCCGCACATGCTGCGTTACGACGAAGCCGAACATATCTCGCCCCGCACCGCCGCGTCGCTCATCGAGATCGACCGATCGCTGTCCACCTGGCCGCAATTAGCATCCGATGTCATCGTGGGTGCCGCGGCAATGGCCGAGGCCGTGCGCCGAATCGGATTGGGTGAGAACCTGAGATCCGGCCGGTGCCGCATCGACACTGGCTGGGCGCTCGACCAACTGGGCGAAGTCGAGACGGCCCGGCATCACCCCGCGCGTGACAACGAACAGGGCAGCACCCCGGCGGCTCCCGCAGTCGACGACACGATTCTCGCTGCCGCTATGCGCGCACCCTCGGGGGGAAACAGCCAGCCATGGTGCATCGACGCGCAGCCGACCAAGTTCACCATAAGCGTTGCCCCGGAACATACTTCGACGATGGACGTGGGCTTCCGAGGTAGCGCTGTCGCAGTGGGTGCCGCGCTGTATAACGTCAGAATCGCCGCCGCCGCCCGTGGGATGCTCGGCCCGGTGAGCGTCTCCGAAGACGTAGACGGGTCTCCGGTACGGGCCACGATGCACTTTGGAAACGGTAACGACTCCGCCCTGGCCGAGCTCTATGAACCGATGCTCGTGCGCGAGACCAACCGTCATCGCGGAACGCCACAACCACTCGACGATCAGACGGCCAAGGTGCTCACCGTCACCGCCGAGCGCGAGGGTGCGCGCCTGCACCTGCTCACCGGGCGGGACGACCTTTCGCGGGCCGCAACGATTTTCGGTGCGGCCGACCGCATCCGGTACTTGACGCGGCAACTGCACACCGAGATGGTCTCGGAACTGCGCTGGCCGGGAGATCCCGACCCGGACACCGGTATCGACGTACGCTCCCTGGAACTCGACGCCAGCGACTTGGCGCTGATGGATATCGTGCGCCGCCCCGACGTCATGGCCTACCTTGCCGAATGGAACGCCGGCAGCGCCCTGGGCGACGGCATGCGCGACGAAGTCCTCGGCAGCTCCGCGCTGGCGGTGCTCACCGTGACCGGAGGGCGACTCGGCGACTACGTCCGCGGTGGGTCGGCCGTTGAGGCGGTGTGGATCGTCGCCCAGCGCGAAGGCCTCGCAGTCCGGCCGTTGTCGCCGGTCTTTCTGCACGCGCGAAATACTGCCGATCTCTATGAGTTATCGGCCGTTTTTGCCGGCGAATTAGCGCGATTACAAGGCGATTTTGTCCGCCTCACCGCGACCGATCCCGACGAATCCATCGTGCTGGTTCTGCGCTTGACCACCGCGCCGCCACCGTCGGTATCCAGTCGCCGCAGCCTGAGCCGCGTCCGTTCTCAAGGACGCTGACCCGCCGCTGTCGCGCGGCGAGCACCATTGGCGCCACAGCACCTCAGAACGGTTTCGTCGTGAATCCCCAGCGCAGCAAAGCCGACTCGCGACGGGCCCGACCGCGCAACCCTGGGTCACGCGAGCCGGTCAGACCGTTCGGTTGACCGCGCGCCCCGAATGTCCAGTACGCCTGCAGATAGGGCACCGGTGTGGAATGGCCGCAATGCATTTCGTGCAGTCCCGCTGCGGCAAGCTCTGTCGACAGTTCCGCGATGGTGAACGCCGCCGCCTCGCTTGCGATGGCGTCCTGGCGCAGGACGGCCGGCGAGGCGGGATCGGCGATCTCCAGCATCTCGGGGGCGGCCGCCGGGTCGCGCAGGCGCTGAAAATCGGAAATCCACACTGCCGCCCCGCTGCGGCGCTGCAGGTCAGCGATCTGTCGCAGGGCGCCACGCAAGGTGTCGAAATCCGGTAGCTGATGCAGGGTCCACATGCAGGAGATGGCGTCCCACGGGTGCGTGAATATCCGCTCCGGCAACGCCGTGATGTCCTCCTGCCGCAGTTCGACACGTTCTCCCAGGCCTTCAGCGTCGAACAGCTCTCGGGCCGTGGACAGCATGTTGGGGGCGAGATCGACGGCGGTGGCCCGAACGTCGGGCCGTCGGCGCAGGACGGCGCTGAGCGCACGGCCCGAACCGACGCCGAGGTCCAGCAGGTGGCCGCCCGGGGGCAGCAGCGCATCAAGCGCTCGAGCGCACAAGTCGTACACCGCACGCATCCCCGGGTTGGATCCGCCACCGGTGTGAAACTGGGCGACGGACTCCGGATCGTCCACCACCATCGGCTCGGGAATGCGCTCACGCCCTGCCGGATGCGACCGCTCACGCAGGACGATCCCAGGCATCCGCCATAGGGGCCGAATTCTCTTCACCCTCAACCTTTCATGGAGTCCGCGTCATCGACTTTGAGTTGGGTTCTGGCGACGGTCGAGCACCGTGCCAAACTGATTATCAACCCGTTTTTGCAGTTTCACTGGCAGCCCGTTGAATTCGCCGCGTCGGAACGGATGTCCTGGAATACTTGTCCGGTCAGCGGGGGCCGGCAAGCTTTCGGCCTGCGCGGTCCTTTGGATCGACGTGGGCAACGTCATTATCAGCGGGAGGTAGGCGTGGTTCAGGCCCTTGCGAGTGACGGAATCAAGTGTCTACCTTTGCCGCCGGTGAACCCGATGCCCTTTCGTCAGCGCCTCGCGGCGGTGAGGGAATTCAGCACCGGGACGGAAAGGCTGCGTGACGCCGGCGGACGGGTGAGCTTTTTCACCTTGGGGCCGCGGTGGCTGATGCCTCCGATGGTGCTTGCGACGTCTCCGGAAGCCATCCGCGACATCCTCAGTACCAAAGACGATTCCGTCGACAAGACCACACCGGTCTTCGAGCAGGTGCGCCACATCATCGGCGCCAGCCTCACCGATCTTCCCTTCGAACCATGGAAGTCACGCCGGCGCACCCTTCAGCCGGTGTTCACCAAACAGCGTGTGAGCGAGTTCGGCGGTCACATGGAGCAGGCTGCGCAATCCGTGAGTGAGGGGTGGCGTGAGGACGCCGTCATCGATTTGGACGCCGAATGCCGCACGATCACGTTGCGTGCGCTTGGACGATCGGTGCTCGGGCTCGACCTGGAACAGCGTGCCGACGAGGTTGTCGAGCCGCTGCGGGTTGCCCTCGCCTACGCGGTCAGGCGCGCGACGAGTCCGCTTCGCGCGCCTCGCTGGTTGCCCACACCGGCGCGTCGGCGTGCGCGAGCGGCAAGCGCCAGACTCCACGCTCTGACGCAGGAGATCTTGCGGGACTGTCGCGCCGATCCGACACGAGTCGCACCGCTGGTCCACGCGCTCATCGCTGCCGAGGATCCGGTGACCGGAAAACGGTTGACCGACGAGGAGATTTGCGACGAGCTGGTCATGTTCCTCTTCGCCGGCCACGACACCACGACGACGGCCTTGACCTATGCACTGTGGGCTCTGGGACACCACCGCGATTGTCAAGAGCGCGTTGCAGCCGAAGTCGCCGCCCTACCGGATCGGCCACTGACGTCCGACGACCTTCCCCGCCTCGGGTACACGATGCAGGTGATACGAGAATCGCTCCGCCTGTGTCCCCCGGCACCCACGGGCACGCGCATGGCCTCCCGCGACGTCGCGGTGGGCGGCTATCGGGTGCCGAAAGGCACCATGCTCATCGTCGGGCGGATGGCCGTACAGCGCGACCCCCAACTCTGGGAGGATCCACTTCGGTTCGACCCCGAGAGGTTCAGCCCGGAAAACTTCAAGGCGCTCGATCGCTGGCAATACCTGCCCTTCGGTGGCGGACCGCGCTCCTGCATCGGCGACCATTTCGCCATGCTCGAAGTGACCCTCGCCTTGGCAACCCTCGTCCGCGGAGCCGAAATCCGCTCTCTCGATGACGAATTTCCGCTCGCGCTGCACTTCACCATGATTGCCGGCGGTCCGATCCGCGCTCGTATTCGACGGCGTCGCTAGCCCAGTACGCCGACCAGCTAACGCGCTTGTGTCAGCAGACCGTTCAAAAATTCATCGCGCCGGCGCCGCGTTTCCTTGTCGAGACACTCACTGGTATGAGTCCATGCGGCCTTGATCACACGCTGGCGTAAACGTGAGCGAATCATTGCTAGACGCCCTATGCAATGCGAACCGCAGCGCACCGCTTACCGCTACGGTTAGGGCAATGTCGGGCACACTGGACCACCTGGTCACCGCTGCCGCCGCTGAGTTGATGGCGGCCACCGCGGCGGACTCTGCCGCGATCAGCCAACGCGTGCTCGGCAACCTGGTTCGCGACCTGAGCGTGGACTTCAGCTTCCTGCGCCACAACGATCACACCATCCGCGCGACCGTCCTCATCGCCGAATTCCCGCCACGCAACGCCGACCCGGACCCGATCGGTTTGGTGTACTTCGCCGATGCCGACTCCATCTTCGCGCGGACCGAACACCTCAAGGCGCCCGAGGTGGTTCGACCTGAGCCCGAGAACGCCGACTACCAGCACCGGATCGAAGAGGGCACCGGAGCTCCCGCCGTTTCCCTGGCCGCCGTTCCGCTGCTGTCCGGCGACGTAACCACCGGCACGCTCGCCTTCGGCAAGCTCGGCGACCGTGAATGGTTATCCGAAGAACTCAATGCGCTGCAGGCGATCGCCGCGCTTTTCGCGCAACTGCAAGCCCGCGTCGTCGCCGAACAGCAAATTCACTACCTCGCTGAGCACGATGAACTCACCGGATTGCTGAACCGCAGGGCGCTCATCGCACACCTCGACACCCGGCTCGCGAAGGGACAGCCCGGCCCGGTCTCGGTCGTATTCCTCGCTATAGACCGCTTCAAGGTCATCAACAGTCGCCTCGGCCAAGACGCCGGCGATCGATTCATCGAGAAGTTCGCCGCGCTACTACGCGAGGCCACCCAGATCCCCTCGGTCATCGCCCGTTTCGGTGGCGACGAATTCGGCGTCGTGCCCTCCGCGGCCATGGATGTCGAGGCCGCCGAAGCATTCGCCCGCTCGCTGTACGACCGGGTCCACCTACCGATCCGCATCGACGGTGAGATGCTCAGTCGCACAGTAAGTATCGGCGTCGCGTCTGGCCTACCCGGGGAAGAGACCACGTCGGACCTACTACGACGGGTCGACCAGGCCACCCGGTCGGCCAAGGCATCCGGCGGTAACAACGTCACGACTTTCCGCCCGGAAATGTCGACAACAGACATGATTCGCAACGACATCGAGCTGCACCTGGCAGGGATGATCGAGGGCGGTGGCGGCGCGTTGGTCCTGCACTACCTCCCGGAGTTCGACATGCGCACCGGCGAGATCCTCGGCACCGAGGCGCTGATACGTTGGCAGCACCCGACGCTGGGGCTCTTGATGCCCGATTCGTTCATCCAGGTCGTGGAATCGATCAACCTCGGTGCCAAACTAGGCCGGCTCGTAATGCGCTCGGCGTGTGCGCAATTCGGGATCTGGCGGTCACACGGTGTTGGCAACGGCACGGTGCTTCGAATCAACGTATCGCCCGTGCAGCTCGTCACGGCCGGCATCGTTGACACGGTCGCTTCCACCCTCGACGAGTTCGGGCTTGATCCCAGCACTGTATGTCTGGAAATCACCGAAAGCGTTGTGGTCCAAGATATCGACGCAACACGTCAGACATTGTTCGGATTGAAGGACGTTGGGGTACAGATCGCCATCGACGACTTCGGGACCGGCTACAGCGTGTTGACCTATCTGAAATCCCTTCCCGTCGATTCGCTGAAGATCGACAAAGGGTTTGTCCAGAGTCTTGATACCAACGCCGGTGATCTTGCGATCGTGCGCTCGACGATGGCCCTGGCCGACGCATTCGGGCTCGACGTCGTGGCCGAGGGGGTGGAAACCGTGGCCGCAGCCGAGAGACTGCTCAGCCTGGGATGCCATCGCGCACAAGGGTTTCTGCTGTCCCGCCCGCTCGACAGCGCGGCAATGGAGTCGCTCCTGGCGAAACGCGCCATACCGATGGACTTCTCCAGCACCCGGTCTTCGGGAAGCGGGAACGCGGTTTAAACCCGCCGAACTCACGGCACTGGCATCCGATCGGGCGCTCAGTCGCGATATTGGAGCAGGTAGTAATACGCCGGGGTCTTCCTATCGTCGAGCTCCTGCTCGTCGCCGGTGGATAACAGCGTCCAGTGGGGAGTGAAACGTCGTTGGATCTCGGCGTGATCGATGCCCGGCACGCCGAACCGGCCGCCAGGAGGAAATGCGGCAATGAACAGCCGCGCGCCGGGTGCCGCCACGGCGCCGACTTCCCGGACGTACGCCTCACGGTCGCCGCCACTCATGTTGTGGATGCAGCCGTTGTCGACGATCAAGTCGAAGCCTGTGCCGATCCCGGACTGACTCAGCTGCGTCACATCGGCACGGATGAAGTCGACCGAGACGCCGACCTTGCCGGCTTTCGCTTGCGCCTTTTCAAGCGGCTTCGCGACGTAGTCCACCCCGGTGACGCGCCAGCCCTGCTGGGCGAGGTAGATGGCGCAGTCCCCTGTCCCGCATCCCACGTCGAGAGCCTGCCCCGTGGTCAGCGCAGGTGTGTCTTTGGTTCCCTCGACGAGATCTCGCAGACCTTGCCCGATCGGGTGACCTTCCCACGGCGTGAAGCCGACCCGGTAGAAGAACCGAAATCTCCTGTGTCGAGAAGCCATAGCCGCAATGATGACATTCGCGCCAACGGGCCCGGCACCGCCCTACGCCGAGATGCGACTGAGGATTTCGGCGTTCTCGGCGCACATCAGCTTGAACTGTGCCGGCTCGGCATGTGTGGCAAGGGTGCGGCGATCCCACCACATCACCTTGGTTCGGTAGTCCTGCGTGGGATAGGCCGCCGCCGGTACCCGGTTAGCAACGACGCCCCCGGAGGACTGCCACTGCTCCAGCACGTGGGCCGCCGCGGTGGCCATCACGAATTGAACACCCAGCAAAGTCATCATCGGCAGCGCGGTGCGGGCCAACACGGTGGAGAGCGCGCGATTGCCGTATTCGCGAGAATTGGTCCACGCACTTTTCACCTCGACGACGCCAAACGGAAGCCGGTTGGAAATCATATGGCGCAGCAACGGAAGGCCCGGGTTGCCTTTCCATTCCTCGAGAGCATGGGAGTCCTCCGGCGAGCGCAAAGGCCCGACAACACGTGTACCTCCGACGACTCGCCCTTGCGGGTCAAGCGCAGCAAAAAACAGGGACGTGTCGGTTCCATCCTGAATCTGGTCGAGATCGAGTACCCAATCCAGCCCGTGCCGCCGATAGCTGTTCAGCGCGCCTTCCAGGTACTGATTCCACAGATCGGGTTCCGCGGCCGGCGTCGCCGCGGCGACCCAGCAGCCGGTCGCGTGATCACGCCAACCAAACCCTTCCGACCACGGACCGTCAATCCCGAGCCCCGTGATTTGCACCGCTTCCATGCGTGACCTCCGCCTATTCTCCGTTACTAACGAGTAATTTTTTGAGAGCGTCTTTGCTATTTCGACTCGCAAGAAATTAACCAAAGGGATTGTGACATAAACGGACGAATTCGACCGCCCCGGCGAGGGCATTAGGGCGCAAAAAGGCCCTTGTGTACCTTTTGTTTTGGTGCTCGGGGGTTCGCCGTACTACCGCGACGCCGATATTGACGCTTCCGCACCCAAAACGACCATGCATATTTCTCTCGACCGTCGCAGTACCGTGACGGCATGCCCGACGAACCAGTCACGCCCGGCCCCGCCGGGCCCGTCCCCGAATACGACGACAGCGGTGTACCGACCTTCGAGTCGGTGCGCGACCAGATCGAGGCCCGGTATGCGACCGCGCAGGGCGCGGCCGAACTCGACGCGGAATCACCCGAAGGCCGCTCGGTCGACGAGCAGTACGACGAACGCCAGCGGGCCGCGGCCGAACGGCTGGCCCAGATCCGGGACTCGATGCGGCCCGAGCAGGGATGACCGCGCTCAGGCGGTGACTTTGCGGCGTCGGTTCGCTCGGCGCGGAGCGCTGGACGGCGCCGGGCTGCGGCCGATCACCTCGGCGAGGAACTTCCCCGTGTAGCTCTCCGGCACCGCGGCGACGTCCTCCGGAGTACCTTCCGCGACAACGGTTCCGCCCTCGGCGCCGCCTTCCGGTCCCATGTCGACTATCCAGTCCGAGGTCTTGATCACGTCCAGGTTGTGCTCGATGACGATGACCGTATTGCCCTTGTCGACCAGGCCGTTGATGACCTTCAGCAACTTGCGGATGTCGTCGAAATGCAGGCCCGTGGTGGGCTCGTCGAGGATATACACCGTGCGCCCGGTCGAGCGCTTCTGCAGTTCCGCGGCCAGTTTGACGCGCTGAGCCTCGCCGCCGGACAGCGTCGGCGCGGGCTGGCCGAGTCGCACATATCCCAGCCCCACGTCGACCAGGGTGCGCAGGTAACGGTGGATGCCGGTGATCGGTTCGAAGAACTCCGCCGCCTCCTCGATGGACATGTCCAGCACCTCGGAGATGGTCTTGCCCTTGTAGTGCACCTCCAGGGTTTCCCGGTTGTACCGGGCGCCGTGGCAGACCTCGCACGGCACGTACACGTCGGGCAGAAAGTTCATCTCGATCTTGATCGTGCCGTCACCGGTGCACGCCTCGCAGCGGCCGCCCTTGACGTTGAACGAGAACCGGCCCGGTTGATAGCCACGGACTTTGGCCTCGGTGGTGGCGGCGAACAGGGTGCGGATCTTGTCGAACACCCCGGTGTAGGTGGCCGGGTTGGAGCGCGGCGTGCGACCGATCGGGGACTGGTCCACCCGCACCAGCTTGTCCAGGTGATCCAGCCCGGTGACCCGGGTGTGCCGGCCGGGCACCTGGCGGGCGCCGTTGAGCCGGTTGGCCAGCACCGCGGCCAGGATGTCGTTCACCAGCGTCGATTTGCCGGATCCGGACACACCGGTCACCGAGGTGAGCACGCCGAGCGGGAAATTCACGTCGATGCCACGCAAATTGTGCTCGCGGGCGCCGACGACGGTCAGCTGACGCTTGCGGTCGACGGGTCGCCGCTTCGCCGGCATCTCGATGCGTTCCTTGCCCGACAGGTAGGCGCCGGTGATCGAATCCTTGTTGGCCAGCAGCTCGCTGTAGGTGCCGCTGTGCACGATCTCGCCGCCGTGCTCACCGGCCCGCGGGCCGATGTCGACGATCCAGTCGGCGTGCGCGATGGTGTCCTCGTCGTGCTCGACGACGATCAGGGTGTTACCCAAACCCCTTAGCCGCGTAAGGGTTTCGATGAGCCGGCGGTTATCGCGCTGATGCAGCCCGATGGACGGCTCGTCGAGCACGTAGAGCACGCCGACCAGACCCGACCCGATCTGGGTGGCCAGCCGGATGCGTTGCGCCTCACCGCCGGACAGCGTCGCCGCGGCGCGGGACAGCGACAGGTACTCCAGCCCCACGTCGAGCAAAAAGCCCAGCCGCGACTGGATTTCCTTGAGAACCTGCCCGGCGATCGCCTTCTCGCGGTGGCCGAGGGTGAGCCCGTTCAGAAAGTCCGCGCAGTCCGAGATCGACAGCTCGCAGACCTCGGCGATGGACTTCGCGCCCCGGTCCCCCGCGGCTAGCGTGACGGCCAGAATCTCCGGCTTGAGCCGCGTTCCGTCACACTCCGGGCAGGGCACGTCCCGCATGAAGCCTTCGTAGCGTTCCTTCATCTGCTCGGATTCGGTCTGGGCCATCTTGCGCTGCAGGAACGCCAGTACGCCCTCGAAATCGGCGTAGTACGACCGGGTCCGGCCGTACCGGTTGCGGTACCGCACGTGCACCTGATGATCGGAGCCCTCGAGGATCGCCTTGCGGGCCTTGGCCGGCAGCTTGCGCCAGGGGGTGTCGACGTCGAAGCCCAGCTCGTCGCCCAGCCCGGCCATCATCCGGGTGAAGTACTCCGCGGTGTGGCCGGCCGACCACGGCGCCACCGCGCCCTCGGCCAGGGTGCGCTCGGGGTCGGGCACCACCAGGTCGGGGTCGACTTCCTTGCGGATGCCCAGGCCGCTGCACTCCGGGCAGGCGCCGTAGGGCGAGTTGAACGAGAATGACCGCGGTTCCAGGTCGTCGACCGCCAGCGCGTGCCCGTTGGGGCAGGCCAGCTTCTCGGAGAAGCGCTGTTCCCGGTTGTGCGCGTCGTGTTCGTGGTCGACGAACTCGAGCACCACGATGCCGTCGGCCAGGTTCAGCGCGGTTTCCACCGAATCGGTGAGCCGCTGCTTGGCGGACGCCTTGACGGTGAGGCGATCCACCACCACCTCGATGTCGTGCTTTTCCTGCTTCTTCAGCTTGGGCGGATCGGTCAGCGGGCGCACGACGCCGTCGACCCGCACCCGGCTGTAGCCCTGCGCGTTGAGTTTCTCGAAGAGGTCGGCGAACTCGCCCTTGCGGGTGCGCACCACCGGGGCGAGCACCAGGAATCGGGTGCCCTCGGGCATCGCCAGCACCTGATCGACGATTTGCTGCGGGGTCTGGCGGGCGATCCGCTCGCCGCAGATCGGGCAGTGCGGCGTGCCCGCCCGCGCGTAGAGCAGCCGCAGGTAGTCGTACACCTCGGTGATGGTGCCGACGGTCGAACGCGGGTTGCGGTTGGTGGACTTCTGGTCGATGGACACCGCCGGGGACAGGCCCTCGATGAAGTCGACGTCCGGCTTGTCCATCTGGCCCAGGAACTGGCGGGCGTAGGCGGACAGCGACTCCACGTAGCGGCGCTGCCCCTCGGCGAAGATCGTGTCGAAGGCCAGCGACGATTTCCCCGAACCCGACAGCCCGGTGAAGACGATCAGCGCGTCGCGGGGCAGGTCAAGATCGACGCCGCGCAGGTTGTGCTCGCGGGCGCCCTTGACGATCAGACGGTCAGCCAACGCTGCCCCTCTCAGGAACTATCTGGCGACTTCTCGTAGCCGCACTGCGAAATCCGAACCGGAATTGCGCGCGGCGCATTCCATGCTATGTGTCCATACCGACAAGCAGTTTTTGACCAGTAGCGTGACCGGTATGACTGCAGTGGACGACAACTACACCGGGCACGTCGACCCCGGTACCGCGGCTCGCCGGACCCTACCCGGCGCCACGATCCTAAAGGTCTCCGTCGGCCCCATGGACAACAATGCGTATCTGATCACTTGTTCCGCTACCGGCGAAACGCTGCTGATCGACGCCGCCAACGACGCGGACGTGCTCCTCGAGCTGATCCGGCAACACGCGCCGAAGGTGTCGCTGATCGTGACGAGCCACCAGCACTTCGATCACTGGCAGGCGCTGGAGGCGGTGGCGGCCGCCACCGGGGCCCCGACCGCCGCCAACGAGGTCGACGCGGAACCGCTGCCGGTCAAACCGGACCGTTTGCTGGGCAACGGCGACGCCGTGCAGATCGGCGAACTGACCTTCGACGTCATCCACCTGCGCGGGCACACGCCGGGCTCGATCGCGCTGGCCCTCGACGGGCCCGCGACCGGCGGGGTCACCCAGTTGTTCACGGGCGACTGCCTGTTCCCCGGCGGCGTCGGGAAGACGTGGCAGCCGGGCGATTTCACTCAGCTGATCGAGGACGTCACCACCCGGGTGTTCGACGTGTATGACGACTCCACGGTCATCTACCCGGGTCACGGTGACGACACGGCGTTGGGCGTCGAACGCCCGCACCTGAGCGAATGGCGCGAGCGGGGCTGGTAGCGCGCGGCTACGTCGTGGTGTGCACGATCAACACGTCGGTCTTGGCCCGACGCGAGACGTTGGCCGGCACCGATCCCAGCAGCCGGCCCGCGATCGTGCTCAAGCCGACGTTGCCGACGACGAGCAGATCGGCCTGCTCCTCGTCGGCGAGGTGCACCAACGCGTCGACCGGCGCCCCGACGATGGGCCGCTCGTCGATGTTCTGCGCACCGGCGGCGTGGGCGCGGTCCTTGGCGTCGCGCAGGATCGCGTAGATCGGGGCGGTGCCCGAAACCTTGTAGCTTTCGTCCCGCAGGGCGTCGGCGGCCCGGGCGTCCTCATGTTGGGGCAGGTACGCCGACGCCACGATCAGCTTGGCCTCCGCTCCCGCGATCTGCGCCGCCTTCTCCACCGCGCGCATCGACGAATCCGAGCCATCGGTTCCTACCACCACAGTCCGATAGGCGCCCATTTACCCTCCCAGTTTCGGTTGGTCAGCCAACCCAAGACAGTAGCGCGTTTGCTCGATGCGCAGGAGGCAGATTAACGACACCGCGTGGCGTGGCGCATCCGCAATTTGCGGGCGCCGGCTGCGGCAACGGACAATATCGCCAACGACAAAACAATCGAATGTGCAGGGCCAACGCGGAAGGCATTGCATTACGCCGCTTTTCGGTAAAGCGGACACGAAGTCCGAATGCGCCGGACGCGGTTTGTGACCCGTTCCATCAACCGCGCCTTACAGTAACAAGCATCATGTCCATGCCCACCCTCGAGCCCACCGTCGAGCCCCGTGCCGGGGATTTCGGCGGCGAGCCCGCGTCCGGGAGTGCGCGCGGCCGGTTGCTCGACCCGTGGGCGATCGCGCTGTTCGCCACCGCCGTCAGCGCCGCCTGGGCCTGCCGGCCCTCGTTCTGGTTCGACGAAGGGGCGACGATATCGGCTTCGGCCAGCCGGACTTTGCCCGAGCTGTGGCGGTTGCTGGGTCACATCGACGCCGTCCACGGCGCCTATTACCTGCTGATGCACGGTTGGTTCGCCCTGTTCCCGCCCACCGAATTCTGGTCGCGTTTCCCCAGCGCCCTGGCGATCGGAGCGGCCGCCGCCGGCGTCATCGTCTTCACCAGGCAGTTCACGCCCAGCCGCGGTACCGCGGTGTGCGCCGGCATCCTCTTTGCCATCCTGCCGCGAACCACGTGGGCGGGCATCGAGGCCCGCTCGTATGCGATGTCGGTGGCCGCGGCGATCTGGCTGACGGTCTTGTTCGTCGCCGCGGTGCGGCGACACCGGTCCAGGCTCTGGGTCGGCTACACCGTGGCGCTGATGGCGTCGATTCTGCTGAGCCTCAACCTGATCCTGCTCGTCCTCGTCTACGCGGCGATGCTGCCGCTACTGGCGCCCAAAGGATCCCGGAAATTGCCGGCGATCTGGTGGGCGGCCAGCACGGCCGTCGCCCTAGGCGCGATGACGCCCTTCATCCTGTTCGCCCATGGTCAGGCGTTCCAGGTCAATTGGCTTTTCCCGATCAGCTGGCACTACGCCTTCGACATCACCCAGCGCCAGTATTTCGACCACAGCGTGCCGTTCGCGGTGCTCAGTGCGGTCATCATGGTGGCCGCGGTCGCCGCTCGGCTGGCCGGCGCGCCGGCCCCGCCGGGCGAGATGCGTCGCCTGCTGACCATCTGCATCGCGTGGATGGTGTTGCCCACCGCCGCGGTCGTCATCTATTCGGCGGTCGGCGAGCCGATGTATTTCCCCCGCTACCTGATCCTGACCACGCCGGCGATGGCCGTGGTGCTGGCCATCTGCATCATCACCGTGGGGCGCCGGGCGTGGCTGATCGCCGGTCTCGTCGCGCTTTTCGTCGGGGCGGCCGTCCCCGATTACCTGTTCGTCCAACGCTGGCCGTACGCCAAAGAAGGGTGGGACTACAGCCAGGTCGCCGATCTGATCAGCTCCCACGCCGCGCCCGGCGACTGTCTGATGGTGGACAACACCGTGCCGTGGCGGCCCGGACCGATTCGTGCGCTGCTGGCCACCCGCCCCGCGGCCTTCCGGTCGCTGATCGACGTGGAGCGAGGTGCGTACGGCCCGAGGGTCGGATCGCTGTGGGACGGGCACGTCGCCGTGTGGCTGACGACCGCCAAAATCAATAAATGCCCGGCGATCTGGACGATCACCAATAAGGACAACTCGCTGCCGGACCATCAGGCCGGGCAATCGCTACCGCCCGGAAGCGCATTCGGGCGCGCCCCGGCCTACCGGTTCCCCGGCTATCTCGGGTTCCACATCGTCGAGCGGTGGCAGTTCCACTACTCGCAGGTTGTCAAGTCCACGCGGTGATTCGCCGCTGTCCTCGCGGCGTCAACCGCCTTGTGGTGGGTAGTTGTTGAACATGCAGACCTGGCTGACCGCACCGCTATTCGGAGGCAACGTGCAGGGTGTCCGGCACCTCATCGAACTGTTTGTGGCGTTCGGATTGACGACGCTCATCGGGCTGGAGCGAACCATCCAGGGCAAGAGCGCGGGGCTGCGGACCCAGACGATCGTCGGGACCTCGTCGGCGTTGATCATGCTGGTCAGCAAGTACGGCTTCACCGACGTCCTGACCGCCGGTACGAATGTGCTGGACCCGTCACGCGTTGCGGCCCAAGTGGTTTCGGGGATCGGCTTCCTGGGTGCGGGCATCATCATCACCCGGCGCGGGGCGGTGCACGGGCTGACGACGGCCGCGGCCGTATGGGAGTCCGCCGCAATCGGTTTGGCGACCGGGGCCGGTCTGCTGATGCTCGCGGTCGCGGTGGTGGCGCTGCACTTCGTCAGCGCACTCGCCTTCAAGGCGGTCGAGAGCCGCCTGACGGCCCAACTGGGCGGGACGATCCGGGTGCAGATCATCTACGAGAACGGCCGGGGCATGCTGCGTGAGGTGCTGCGGATCTGCGGGCAGCGCAATTGGCAGCTCACCGAGCTCGACGCGGACGCGCACGACATCGACGACGGCGAGGTCCGGGTGACGATGACGCTGTCGGGCGCCAAGATCGCGAACGCGCAGCAGGTGTTCGGCGAGGTTGACGGGGTGGTGGCGGTCTTGCGACCCGAGGACGCGCCCGACTGAGCTCAGCCCCCGGTGGCCACCGGCTCGGCTTGCCGGGTGGCCCGCGTGGCGGCGTAGGACACCGCCACGCCAGCCGCGCTCAACGCGGTGAACACCGTGAACAGCAGGTGCGCCGCCATCTCCTCGCCGCCGGTGGCGGTGTTGACGACGACACCGGCCAGTCCGGCGCCGATCGCGGCGGAGGTCAGCTGGACCGTGTTGATCGCCGCCGAGGCGGCGCCGCCCTCGGCCGGGTCCGCGACGGACGCCATCGCGCGGGCCGACAGGTGCGGCCAGGCCATCCCGATCCCGATCCCGGCGACCAGCAGGGCCACCGCCCACAGGGCGGCGGTCCAGGCCGAGTCGTCGCCGTGCCGGGCGACGGCGCCCAGCGCCAGGCCCGACGCGGCCACCATCGGCGCCACCATGACCACCCGCCCGATCGTCCGTGGGTTCTCCAGCGACGCGCTGACGATCTCGCTCACCGTCCAGCCCAGCGCGAGCGCCGCCCCCAGGAATCCGGCCGCGATCGGCGTCAGGTGCGCCAGCCGCTGCCCGAACAGGGGCACGTAGGTGTTCACCATCGCCGCGCCCATCAGCACGCCCATGGTGAGGTAGATCCACTTCAGGGGACCGGGCGAGAACACGCTGGGCGGCAGGATGGCCGCGTGCATCCGCCAGTCGACGACCACGAAGACGCCGACCAGGCCGATGCCCGCCGCCAACAGCCCAAACGTCGCGACGGTGTTGCGCGGAATCTGCGCGACACTGACGGCCAACGCCGCCGCCCCGATGATCAGCAGCGACCACACCGGGACCTTCATCCTGGCGAGGCCCGTCGTCGGGTTGACGCGGGCCAGCGCGACCGGGACCAGCAGAGCCATCAGCAAGGTCAGGACGGCCATCGCGACGAACGCCCAGCGCCAGATCCCGAGCTGCGCGAACAGGCCTCCCGTGGTTGGTCCGACCACCGTCGCGACCCCCCACATCGCCGATACCAGGGCCGAGCCCCTCGTCCATAGCCAGCGGGGCAGGGCGGAGTTGATGACCGCATAACCCAGGCCGGCCAGCAAGCCCCCGGCAACCCCCTGCATGGCCCGTCCAGCAATCAAAACATGCATGGTTGGTGCGGCGGCGCAAACCAGGCTGGCGATGCCGAACACGGCGAGACTCATCAGATACGACGACCGCGCCCCGATGCGCAGCAGCATCGGATTGACCATCGTCGCCGCGACCACGGACCCCACCAGGTACAGCGTCGTGACCCACGCGTAGAGCCGGCTGCCGCCGATTTCTGCGATGGTGTTGGGCAATAAGCTGGTGGTCAGGAACTCATTCGTGGCGTAGAGCGCCACCCCGCCGGCCAGCAGGATGGACGTTCTCAGGTACCTCGCGCCCAACAGCTCCCGCCAGCCGCCGGTGATAGTCGCCGCGTCGGTCACGCCTCCACAGTA
The DNA here is from genome assembly GCF_054660795.1 of Mycobacterium sp. MUNTM1. Classification (NCBI taxonomy): domain Bacteria; kingdom Bacillati; phylum Actinomycetota; class Actinomycetes; order Mycobacteriales; family Mycobacteriaceae; genus Mycobacterium; species Mycobacterium sp. MUNTM1. Next base: position 97,811 of record NZ_BAAGDE010000012.1, on the reverse strand, counting down.
TGGGGTCGCGCGGGGATAAGGGCCGGAGATCGGTTGCCAGCAAACTCATTTCAGGCCGGCGGCGTCCATCCCACGCAGTTCCTTCTTGAGGTCGGCGATCTCGTCGCGGAACCGCGCCGCCAGCTCGAACTGCAGGTCACGCGCCGCGGCCATCATCTGGGCGGTGAGGTCCTTGATCAGGTCGGCCAGCTCGGCGCGCGGCATGCCGGCCGTGTCGCGGCCCTCGAACACCCCCGCGCTCACCGCGCGGCCCGGCTCACCCTGTGCGCGGCGGCCGCGCGACGCGTTGCGGCCCGAGCCACCGATTTCCACCGTCTCGCTGTCGTCCGCCTCGCGGTAGACCTGGTCGAGGATGTCGGCGATCTTCTTGCGCAGCGGCTGCGGGTCGATGCCGTGTTCCTCGTTGTACGCGACCTGCTTGGCCCGCCGCCGTTCGGTCTCGTCGATGGCCTCCTTCATCGAATCGGTGATGGTGTCGGCGTACATGTGCACTTCACCGGAGACGTTGCGGGCCGCGCGGCCGATGGTTTGAATCAGGCTGCGCGATGAGCGCAGGAAGCCCTCTTTGTCCGCGTCCAGAATCGCCACCAGAGACACTTCGGGAAGGTCGAGCCCCTCGCGCAGCAGGTTGATGCCGACCAGCACGTCGTACTCGCCCAGCCGCAGCTGGCGCAGCAGCTCCACCCGGCGCAGCGTGTCGACCTCCGAGTGCAGATATCGCACCCGGATGCCCATCTCGAGCAGGTAGTCGGTGAGGTCCTCGGCCATCTTCTTGGTCAGCGTCGTGACGAGCACCCGCTGGTCGGCCTCGGTGCGCTTCCGGATCTCGCCGATCAGGTCGTCGATCTGCCCCTTGGTCGGCTTGACCACCACTTTCGGGTCCACCAGGCCGGTCGGGCGGATCACCTGCTCGACGAATTCGCCGCCGGACTGGCTGAGCTCGTAGGGTCCCGGGGTGGCCGACAGGTACACCGTCTGCCCGATCCGGTCGGCGAACTCCTCCCAGGTCAGCGGGCGGTTATCGCACGCCGACGGCAGCCGGAACCCGTATTCGACCAGGTTGCGTTTGCGCGACATGTCGCCCTCATACATCCCGCCGATCTGCGGGACGGTGACGTGGGACTCGTCGATGACCAGCAGGAAGTCTTCGGGGAAGTAGTCCAACAGGGTCGCCGGCGGCGAGCCCGGACCCCGGCCGTCGATGTGCCGGGAGTAGTTCTCGATGCCCGAGCAGAAGCCGACCTGGCGCATCATCTCGATGTCGTAGTTGGTGCGCATCCGCAACCGCTGCGCCTCCAGCAGCTTGCCCTGGCCCTCCAGCTCGGCCAGGCGTTCGGCCAGCTCGGCTTCGATCGTCGAGATCGCGTGGGCCATCCGCTCAGGGCCGGCCACGTAGTGGGTGGCCGGGAAGATCCGCAGCGAGTCCACCTGGCGGATCACGTCGCCGGTGAGCGGGTGCAGGTAGTACAGCGCCTCGATCTCGTCACCGAAGAACTCGATGCGCACCGCCAGCTCTTCGTAGGACGGGATGATCTCGACCGTGTCGCCGCGCACCCGGAACGAGCCGCGGGTGAACGACAGGTCGTTGCGGGTGTACTGGACGTCGACCAGCAGCCGCAGTAGCGCGTCCCGCGGCACCTCGGCGCCCACCCGCACCTCGACCGAGCGGTCCAGGTAGGACTGCGGCGTGCCCAGGCCGTAGATGCACGACACCGACGCCACCACGACCACGTCGCGCCGGGACAGCAGCGAGGACGTCGCGGAGTGCCGTAGCCGCTCCACGTCGTCGTTGATCGAGCTGTCCTTCTCGATGTAGGTGTCGGTCTGCGCGATGTACGCCTCGGGCTGGTAGTAGTCGTAGTACGAGACGAAGTATTCAACCGCGTTGTGCGGCAACATCTCTCGCAGCTCATTGGCCAGCTGCGCGGCCAGCGTCTTGTTGGGCGCCATCACCAGGGTGGGCCGCTGCAGCCGCTCGATGAGCCACGCGGTGGTGGCCGACTTCCCGGTGCCGGTGGCACCCAGCAGCACGACGTCGCGCTCCCCCGCCCTGATCCGCCGTTCCAGCTCCTGGATGGCGGCTGGCTGGTCGCCGGCGGGATCGTGCGGGCTGACCACCTCGAAGTCGCCGCCGACGCGCACGACATCGTCGACAGCGCGATACTCCGAATGCGCTACTACGGGATGCTCCGTGGCGAATGCCATGCCACCAGGGTAGAACCGATCACCGACAAGTGTCGCGGAGCCGGTCCGCCCAGGTCAGCGCCCGCGGTGGGCCACAGCCGCCCCATTCGTACCAGTCCGAAAGGACATGGTGATTCCCAGGAGACCCCTCGGCAGGCTAACCCGCCGGGCGCGTCCACGTCCGGGTGACCGGATCGCATTGCAGCAGGTAGCCGTCGCTCGAGGTGCTCATGGCGAACACCGACGTGCCCGGCCGGTCGCATGAGCTGCCGGCGGCGTGCACGCCCATCGTGATCGGCGCCTTGGCCCAGCTGCTGCCCTCGCAGACGATCTGCTCGTTGTTGGTCGGGTCGTAGGCGACCTTGCCCACGTCGCTGCACAGCCCGCCGAGCACCGGCGGCGCCGGAGCGGACGCGGTGGTCGAGGCGTTGATGACCTGGGTGGGGTCGCCCAACGTCACCTTCGCGGGCACGTCGCCGGTCCGGGTGGCCACCACGGGCACCCGGACCACCGCGCCCTGGGCGCCGCACTCGTTGCTCAGCACCGTCTCGGTCAGCGTGCCGCGCAGCGTGCCGTCGGCTTGCGGCGCCAGCGACCAGGCGATGGTTTCCTGCTGGGTGGCCCGGACCTGGCCGTTGGGTTGCGTGCAGCCCACCCGTTGCTGCACCGGGTCGCCCTGCCAGTAGCCCCCGACGAAGCGCAGGGTGTCGGTCTGCCCCCCGTCGGTGGTGTCGGCCACCTGATGGGTGGCATCGTCCAGCTGGGTCCCGGTGGCTGCGCATCCGTTGGTGGTGCACACCGACCGGAACGCCCACCAGCTGGTGGCGGCCCCGTCGTGCCGGATCGAGATGCCGTTGGTGGTGCGCTTGGTCTGGTCGTAGTCCAGCCGGTAGGTGCCGTTGAGCACCGGTCCGCCCGGGGTGGGTGCTGCGCTGGCGGCCGGGGCGGACGGTCTCGACGCGAGCGCGGGGTTGGCCGGCGGCGTGTCGGGCTGGAACGAGTAGAGCAGCGACCAGGTCGCCGCGACGGCGATCAGCACCGCACACACCAGCGCGGTCGCCCACCGGGCTTTCGCCGAAAACCGGTGGCTCAGCCCGGCGACGGCGCCGGCGGGCCCGCGCCGGCGATGCGGCGCCGACACGTCGGCGCGTGGCTGGTCGCCCGGACCGGCTTCGGCCGCACCGCCGACTGCCTCGCCGACGGCGGCGGCGAACGCGCGGCACCGCTCGAACCGGTCCTCCGGTTGCTTGGCGAGGGCGCGGAAGAACACCTCGTCGAGCTCGGCCAGATCGGGGCGGTGATCGCTGAGCCGGGGCGGGTCCTCGTGCAGGTGCTGACTGATCACCGCGATCGGGTTGGAGTGCTGGAACGGCGGCGCCCCGGTCAGCAGGTGGAAAGCCGTTGCGGCCAAAGCATATTGGTCCGCCCGGCCGTCGATCGGGGAACCGGTCAGCTGCTCGGGCGCGGCGTATGCCACGGTTCCGACCGCGACGTTGGTCTCGGTGATCCCGCTGATGTCGCCCAGGTGACGCGCGACGCCGAAGTCCGCCAACAGGATTCGGCGCTCACCCTCGTCGGGATGGGTGAGCAGGATGTTGGCCGGCTTGACGTCGCGGTGCAGCAGCCCTCGATCGTGGGCGTAGTCCAGCGCGCCCGCGACGGCCTGCACGATGGCGCACACCTCGTGGATCGGCATCCCGTCGGCGTAGTTCTCCTTGACCAGCCGCGAGGCGTCGGTGCCCTCGACGTAGTCCATCGAGATCCACAGATGCCCGTTGAATTCGCCCCGGTCGTGCACACCGACGATGTGCGGGTGCCACAGCGTCGCCGCGAGATCGGCCTCCCGGTTGAACCGTTCGCGAAACTCGGGGTCGGCGGTCACCGCCTCGGCGAGGACCTTGATCACGTCGCGGCGGGGCAGCCTGGGGTGCAGCGCGAGATACACCTCGGCCATGCCACCGGCGCCAAGTTGCCGCAGAATCGTGTAGCCGGCGAACGACGCGCCGTTGACGACCGCGAGGCGCGACCCCGAGGAATCGTCGGCCCGTTGCGCCGCCACGGGTTCCACGTTCGGCGCGGAATCGACTGGGGGTATCCGGCGGAACAGCTGCCCGATGGGCATGGCGGGCAACGACTGAAAACCCGCGCGCAACGCCTCTCGGGCCTGTCGCGGGTTGCTCAGCAGCCGTCGCCCGGCGCCGATGCGCCGCGTAGTTCCCTTGTGCTCGTTCGTCAATGCCTTGCCCCCTCGTTTCCCGGCACCGCCCAGGTGTCGCCGCACTGTGATGCGGATCGCACACCATGGGCATGCGCATAGCGATTGGGCCCTCTACTCCGTCTCGCTGGCTACCGGCACAACGCTGTGCTCGGCGCGCGGACACAATCGAACTCTCCCCTCCCGATCGAATAATGCCGTACCGCCGTGGGCGATTCGTCGCAGCGGGCTATGAAAGGGCTATGAGTGGCCGGATCGAAACAAAGCGAAGTCACAGCTGAGTCAAATAGAGCGCACTGCCATCCCGGGCCGATACTTGTGTGGTGACTCGACCCGCCCCGCCCATCCTGACAATTCGGCACGACGGGTCCCAACGATCCTTCGCGGCCGGCCACGAGGTGGTCGTCGGGCGCGACGTGCAGGCCGATGTGCGCATCGCCGATCCGCGGATCTCGCGCGCGCATCTGCTGCTGCGGTTCGACCAAGGCCGTTGGCTGGCAATCGATAACGGCTCGCTCAACGGGACCTACCTGAACGGCTACCGGATGCCGGTGGTCGATATCCACGACGGCCAGAGCATTCACATCGGAAACCCGCAGGGCCCGCGGCTGACCTTCGCGATCGGGCCGCAGCAGGGTCATGCCGGGTATCCGCCGCGGACCCGGCCGAGCCACGATTCCGGGCCGCCGACCCTGCCGTGGTCCGCGGTTGCTGAGCAAACCAACCCCACACACCCGCCGCGGCCCCCGCAGGCCCGGCCGGGCGGCCCGGCCAGGAGCCCGGCGCGCGGCGGTCCGCAGGGGGCGCCGTCGCGCCCCGTGCCGCCGCGGCAGCCGGCCAGGCCGCCGAACGCACCGCCGCGGCAGCCGGCGACACCGCCCCGTCAGCCGCCGCCGCCGCGCGTGCCGCCGCCACCGGCATCGCGTGGCACACCGCCCGAGCACCCCACCGTCATCGACCCCGGGTCCCCGGCAAGGTTGCAGGTCACGCCGCCCGTGGCGCGCGAAACCGCGGCGCCGCCGCCGCCATCCCCCACGCCCGCAGCCGAATTCACCGTCATCGACACCAAGACGGCCGACGTGTCGAACCTCGCGACGCGTTTTGTGAAATTGCTCTCGCCACGCGCGTCATCGGCCGCCGGCACGGCCGGCGCCATGACGATCGGCCGGGCCGCCGAGAACGACATCGTCGTCTCCGACGTCCTGGCGTCGCGTCAGCACGCCACCCTGGTGCCCACCCAGCTGGGCACCGAGATCCGGGACAACAGCGTCAACGGAACGTTCGTGAACGGCACCCGGATCGGGTCGGCCATCCTGTCCGAGGACGACGTCGTCACCATCGGCAACGTCGATCTGGTGTTCCGCGACGGCACCCTGACCGAGCACGCCGGCGCCGACACCCGCACCGGCGGCCTGGAAGTGCGCGACGTCAAATACGTCGTCGACAACGGCAAACAACTGCTGGACGACATCTCGCTGACCGCGCGCCCCGGCACGCTGACCGCCGTCATCGGCGGTTCGGGCGCCGGCAAGAGCACCCTGGCCCGGCTGATCGCCGGCTACACCACCCCGACGTCGGGTTCAGTGACGTTCGAGGGACACAACATTCACGCCGAGTACGCGTCGCTGCGCAGCAGGATCGGCATCGTCCCGCAGGACGACGTGGTGCACCGCCAGCTGACCATCAACCAGGCCTTGGGGTACGCGGCCGAGCTGCGCCTGCCGCCCGACACCAGCAAAGCCGACCGCGCCAAGGTCGTCGCCCAGGTGCTCGAGGAGCTCGACCTGACCAAGCACGCCGATACCCGCGTGGAGAAGCTGTCCGGCGGGCAACGCAAGCGCGCCTCGGTGGCCCTCGAGTTGCTGACCGGGCCGTCGTTGCTGATCCTCGACGAGCCCACCTCGGGCCTGGATCCCGCGCTGGACCTGCAGGTGATGACGATGCTGCGCCAACTGGCCGACGCCGGCCGCGTCGTGCTGGTGGTGACGCACTCGCTGTCCTACCTGGACGTCTGCGACCAGGTGCTGCTGATGGCGCCCGGCGGCAAGACGGCCTACTGCGGCGCGCCCGACCAGATCGGCGGGGCGATGGGCACCACCAACTGGGCGAAGATCTTCACCCAGGTCGGCGCTGACCCGGACGAGGCCAACCGCCGCTTCCTGGAACAGAACGAGGCGCAGAAGCGGCCGCAGAAGTACCTGCCGGACAAGACCGACGAGCCGAGCGGCCTGGGCGAACCGGTGCACACCAGCGTGCGGCGCCAGATTTCGACGATCGCACGTCGCCAGGTCCGCCTGGTGATCGCCGACCGCGCCTACTTCGTCTTTCTGGCGCTGCTGCCGTTCATCCTCGGCTCGCTGTCGCTGACCGTCCCGGGCAGCAACGGATTTCATGTTCCGGCACCCAACGCGGGGACGCCCGACGAGGCCGCGCAGATACTGGCCCTGCTGATGCCGGCCGCGGCATTCATGGGTACCGCCTTGACGATTCGCGACCTGGTCGGCGAGCGCGCCATCTTCCAGCGGGAGCAGGCGGTCGGGTTGTCGACCACCGCCTACCTGCTCGCCAAGAGCGCGGTGTTCTGCGGGTTCGCGATACTGCAGTCGGCGATCGTGACGGCGATCGTGGTGATCGGCAAGGGCGCCCCGACGCGCGGCGCGGTGCTGTTCGGGCACTCGACCGTCGGGGCCACCGTCGAACTGTTCGCCACCGTGGCGGCGACGTGCGTCGCGTCGGCCATTCTGGGCCTGGCGATTTCGTCGCTGGTTCGGTCCAGCGAGCAGATCATGCCGCTGTTCGTGGTGACGGTGATGGCGCAGCTGGTGCTGTGCGGCGGGATGGTCCCGGTGACGGGCCGGCTCGGTTTGAACCAGCTGTCGTGGGCGATGCCGGCGCGCTGGGGTTACGCGGCGGCGGCGTCGACGGTCGACCTGCGCCACCTGGTGCCCGATTCGCTGCTGTCCCAGGACCGGTTCTGGCAGCACACGCCGAAGATCTGGTTGCTGGACATGGGCATGCTGGCCGCGTTGTCGCTCTTCTACGCCGGGTTCGTGCGGTGGAAGATCCGGTTGCGTCGCTAACGGGTCGCCTCGCGGCGGTAGGGTGACATCATTCACGCGCCGAAGCACGAGACGTTCGACCTCGTGGCCCGTACGAACACCGATCCCAAGGGCATCGTGCGGGCCGTCGACGAGTACGCGGTGCATCCGTGGGGCCTCTACGTCGCCCGCCCCACTCCCGGCCGCGCCCAGTTCCATTACCTCGAGTCCTGGCTGCTGCCGTCGTTGGGCTTGCGGGCCACCGTGTTTCACTTCAATCCCGGGCACGAACGCGACCACGACTACTACCTGGATGTGGGCGAATACTCACCCGGTCCCGCCGTGTGGCATTCCGAGGACCACTACCTGGACATCGAGGTCCGCACCGGCGCCAGGGCCGAGCTCACCGACGTCGACGAGTTGCTGGACGCCGTCCGCCACGGATTGCTGACTCCCGAGGCAGCCGAGCGGGCGGTGCGACGCGCCGTGTGCGCCGTCGATGGGTTGGCCTGCAACGGCTATGACCTGTCGCGCTGGCTGGCGCACCACGGCGTGGCGCTGACGTGGCGCGGGCCGTAGCCGTTTTCCCGGTGCGGCGCCGGGTATGCACGAGAGATGTCTTTTGTCACCCAGCACGTCATGACGGCGAAACCTCGTGCCTGAACTGCCGGACGTCGATGGATTCCGGCGCGAGCTGGCGAAATGGTTGCCCCGCCGCCGGATTGAACACGTAGCTGTCCTCGACCCGGGAATTCTGCGCAACACCTCCTCCACCGCCCTCGCCCGGCGCCTGGCCGGGCACCGCTTCGAAGCCCCACGCCGGCACGGCAAATGGCTGATACTGCCGACCGACGGTCCGGCGCTGCTGATCCACAGCGGCATGACCGGACACCCGTACTACGCGAACGACGGCACCGAGCCGGAAAAGTATGAGCGCCTGGTGGTGTCGCTCGACAAGGGTGAACTGCGCTACGCCGATCTGCGCAAGCTGCGCGGGGTCTGGCTGGCCGACGACGAGGACGACCTTGCGGACATGCTGGGTCCGCAGGGCCCCGACGCGCTGCGCTTGGGCCTGCGAGAGTTTCGCGACGTGATGGCCGGGCGACGCGGTCGTCTGAAGCCGACGCTCATGGACCAGTCGGTGATCGCGGGCCTCGGCAATCTGCTGGTCGACGAAATCTGCTGGCGGGCCAGGATTCGGCCCACCGTCCCCATCGCGGAGCTGGGCAACGAAGCCGTCAAGGAGTTGCATCGCGCGATGACGCAGGTGCTACACACGGCGGTGCGCCACGGCCGGGTGCCCGGCCTGCCGCGCTGGCTCACCGGGGCACGCGACGAGCCGGACCCGCACTGCCCGCGCTGCGGCACGGCCCTTCGCCACGGCCGAATCGGCGGCCGGATGTCGTTCTGGTGTCCCCATTGCCAGCCCTAGGCGCTGCACCGAACCGCCTGGTGGCCAGGGCGACGCTGGGCGTAATCTCAGCTGCTATGACCTCTCGATCCCGCCGGTGGATGCCGATCGCCGCGCTGACGGTCATCGCCGCCAGCATCCAGCTGAGCCCGGCAACCGCGAGAGCGGACCTGCACAACATCACCTATCGGGCGAGGATCGACGCTCTGACGACCGGTAGCCAGGCGACGTTCGTAACCAACGGCGGCCAGGCCAGCACGACCGGCCTTCCTTCCATGCCCGGCAACGTATTCGAGGCCAACACCGTGCTCCCCGACCCGGCGCAGGCCGGCCTGCGGATCGTGCTGCGCTTTCCCTACGCGGCCAACGTGCACTGCGAGATCGACGCCGACGACAACGTTTTCACCCAAACCGACCAGATGGTGCGACCGGCGGCCGGTAACGGCGACCCCAACAACGGGGCGCTGCAGTGCGGCGCACCGCTGCCCTGATACGGGTCAGGGCTTCCAGCCCGTCGAATCGGCCCACTCCCAGGCCCGCCGGTACGCGTCGAGGAACCACGGCTCTTTGACCTCGACGTAGGCTGCGGTGTCTCCCCCGCCGGCCTTTTCGGCGGCGCGCTTGACGTCCAGGTAGTCGGCGCGGGCGTCGGGGTTGGCCGTCAGCCAGTCCACGAACAGCAGGGCGAACTGCTGGTTGGGCCAGCCGTCCACCCGGATGTGCACGTTGGTGGGTCGACCGGGATCGGCCGAGGCGTGAATTCGCTTGCGCCACAGCCTCGGATCGTCGCGGCGGTCGTAGCTCTCGACGGTGCTGCGGGCGTCGGGCTTGGCCACGTCCGTGGCGATGCGCTCGATCCGCGGGTATCCGGCGGACAGCAACGGCTCGACGAGTTCGTCTGCGACGGCGAGGGATTCGACGGTGATCTGAACGTCGATGACGTCCTTGGCCGGGAAGTCGGGCACCGCGGTCGAACCGATGTGATCGACGCGCAGCGCGCGGTGACCGCAGCTGGTCTTGAGGCGGTTGACGATTCGTTGCGCCTGGTCCGCCCAACTGGGGTCGGGCGGCACCAACCGCGCCGGAGCCCGGACGATCTGGTGTGCGCTCAGGTTGTGCGCGAACGGGACGATGCGGTTGTTCCACACGTCGTGGGCCCGCTGTACCAGATCCTCGGGGCTGCTTGAGTTATCCAGCCAGATGTCGGCGACCGCGCGGCGCTGCTCGTCGCTGGCCTGCGCGGCGATCCTCGCACGGGCATCGTCTTCAGGCATGCCGCGCTGCTCGACCAGCCGCCGCAACCGCTCCTGGACGTCGGCGTAGACGATGACGACGAGCGGGAACATCGGCGCCATCCCCGACTCCACCAGCAGCGGAATGTCCTCCACCACAACGGAATCCTCGGGCACCGAGGCGATGATCTCCGAACGGCGATTGCCCACCAGCGGGTGGACAATCCCGTTCAGCGTCTTGCGTGCCTCGTCGTCGCGAAAGGCCTTGGCGGCCAACGCCGGTCGATCCAGCGATCCGTCCGCGAGCAGGATGTCGCTGCCGAACGCCTCGACCAGCGCGGCCAGCCCGTCGGTTCCCGGCTGCACCACCTCACGCGCGATGACGTCCCCGTCGACGATGACGGCACCGCACTGCTCAAAGGTGGACGACAGCGCCGACTTGCCGGCGCCGATGCCACCGGTCAGCCCGATCCGCAGCATGGCGTGCTCAGCAGAGCGTCACGCGTTGCCGGCGAGTTTCTCCCGCAGAGCGGCCAATTGGGCGTCGCTGGCCAGCGATCCGCCCGCCTTCTCCGGAGGAGCGCCGTTGCCCGGCGACTGCTCGGCGTGCCCGGCAGCCTCGGCGGCGGCGAACTTCTCCATCTGCGCCGTGTGCATCTTGTGCCGGCGCTCGGCCTCGGCGTAGCGGGCTTCCCACTCGTTGCGCTGCTTCTCGAAGCCCTCGAGCCATTCGTTGGTCTCGGAGTCGAAGCCCTCGGGGAAGATGTAGTTGCCCTGCTCGTCGTAGCTGTCGGCCATGCCGTACTTCGCCGGGTCGAACTCGTCGGTGTAGTCCTCGTTGGCCTGCTTGAGCGACAACGAGATCCGGCGGCGCTCCAGATCGATGTCGATGACCTTGACCATCGCGTCGTCGCCGACCGCGACCACCTGGTCGGGCACCTCGACGTGGCGCTCGGCCAGCTCGGAGATGTGCACCAGACCTTCGATGCCCTCCTCGACACGCACGAACGCACCGAACGGAACCAGCTTGGTGACCTTGCCGGGCACGATCTGGCCGATGGCGTGGGTGCGGGCGAAGTGGCGCCACGGGTCTTCCTGAGTCGCCTTCAGCGACAACGAAACCCGCTCGCGGTCCATGTCGACGTCGAGCACCTCGACGGTGACCTCGTCGCCGACCTGCACAACCTCGGACGGGTGGTCGATGTGCTTCCAGGACAGCTCGGACACGTGCACCAGGCCGTCCACACCGCCGAGGTCGACGAACGCGCCGAAGTTGACGATGGAGGAGACGACACCCTTGCGGATGGCGCCCTTCTGCAGCTGGTTGAGGAACTCGCTGCGCACCTCGGACTGGGTCTGCTCCAGCCAGGCGCGGCGGCTCAGCACCACGTTGTTGCGGTTCTTGTCCAGCTCGATGATTTTGGCCTCGATCTCCTTGCCGATGTACGGCTGCAGATCGCGGACCCGGCGCATCTCGACCAGCGAGGCGGGCAGGAAGCCGCGCAACCCGATGTCGAGGATCAAGCCACCCTTGACCACCTCGATGACGGTGCCCTTGACGGCCTCGTCCTTCTCCTTGAGCGCCTCGATGGTGCCCCAGGCGCGCTCGTACTGCGCGCGCTTCTTGGAGAGAATCAGGCGACCCTCTTTGTCCTCCTTGGTGAGGACCAGGGCTTCGACCTCATCACCGACGGAAACGACCTCGTTGGGGTCGACATCGTGCTTGATGGAGAGTTCGCGGGCGGGGATGACCCCTTCGGTCTTGTAGCCGATATCGAGGAGCACCTCGTCCCGGTCCACTTTGACGATCGTGCCCTCGACGATGTCGCCATCGTTGAAGTACTTGATCGTTTTGTCTATTGCGGCGAGAAAGTCCTCGCTCGAGCCAATGTCGTTGACGGCTACTTGCGGCGAGGTGACGGCGGGACTCGGCATATTGTTGGGTTGCTCCGGACAGGTTTGGTCGTAGGGATAATTCAGGATTTACCTGTCGAGGCTACTCGACTGTGCACACGCTGGCCAAACTCAACGCCACCGCATCTGGCCGAACGGCCGGACCGAACATGACGCCACGCCGAATCCCCGGCGAACTTTTCACCGTGACGACAGGCTCGACGACCGGTTGAGCAGCGAATATACGTCCGCGGGCGCCGCGCCGACGGGTTGCGGCACTAATGCGCCGCGGCGTCCCAGCTGCGGCCGTAACCCACCGAAACCTCCAGCGGCACGTCGAGCGGGTAGGCGCCGCCCATTTTGTCGCGCACCAGCGCCTCCAACTGTTCGCGCTCGCCGGGCGCGACCTCGAACAACAGCTCGTCGTGCACCTGCAGCAAGATCCGGGAGGACAGCCCGGCGTCCTTGATCGCCCTGTCCACCTCGAGCATCGCCACCTTGATGATGTCGGCCGCGCTGCCCTGAATGGGCGCGTTGAGCGCGGCCCGCTCGGCGGCCTCCCGCACCTGACGGTTGCTGCTGTCGAGTTCGGGCAGGTAGCGGCGGCGGCCGAAGACCGTCGACGTGAAGCCGTCCTTGCGGGCCTGCTCGACGACGTCCATCAGGTAGTCACGCACCCCGCCGAACCGGGCGAAGTACTGCTCCATCTGGTCTTTGGCTTCCTCGGTGGAGATCTTCAGCTGCGCGGACAGCCCGTAGGCGCTCAACCCGTAGGCCAGGCCGTAGGACATCGCCTTCACCCGGCGGCGCAGCTCGGCGGTGACCTCTTCGATCGGCACGCCGAACGCCCGCGAGGCGACGAACGAGTGCAGGTCCTCCCCGGTGTTGAACGCCTCGATGAGGCCCGCGTCCTTGGACAGGTGGGCCATGATCCGCATCTCGATCTGGCTGTAGTCGGCCGTCATCAGCTCGCTGTAGCCGTCGCCGACGACGAACGCGTCGCGGATCCGCCGGCCCGCCTCGGTGCGGATCGGAATGTTCTGCAGGTTCGGCTCGGTCGACGACAACCTGCCCGTGGCGGCGATGGTTTGGTTGAACGTGGTGTGGATGCGCCCGTCCGAGGCCACCGAGTTCAGCAACCCGTCGACGGTGACTTTGAGCCGGGTGGCGTCGCGGTGGGTCAGCAGATGCTGCAGGAAGGGATGGCCGGTCTTGTCGAAAAGCGATTGCAGGGCATCCGCGTCGGTGGTGTAGCCGGTCTTGGTGCGCTTGGTCTTCGGCATCTCCAGCTCGTCGAAGAGCACCGTCTGCAACTGTTTTGGCGAGCCCAGGTTGATCTGCTTGCCGATCACCTCGTACGCCGCCTCGGCGGCGTCCCGGATCTGCTGGGCGAAATCGCTTTGCAGCTCGTTGAGCAGATCCAAATCGACTGCGATACCGGCGTTTTCCATGCCCGCCAGCACCGCCTGCACCGGAAGCTCCAAGCCGCTCAGCAACGACGTGGAGTTGATGCGCGCCAATTCCTCGTCGAGCGCATCGGCCAGGTCGAGTACCGCCACGGCGCGCAGGATCAGCGTCTGCACCGCCTGGTCGTCGGTGCCCTCGTTGTCATCGAGCAGCGAAAGTTGTTGCTGTTCAGGGTTTTCTGCGCGCAGCTCGCGGCGCAGGTAGCGCAGCGAGAGGTCGTCGAGGGAGAAGCTGCGCTGCCCGGGCCGCACCAGGTAGGCCGCCAGCGCGGTGTCGGAGGTGACGCCGGCCAGCGTCCAGCCCCGTCCGGCCAGGTCGTGCATCGCCAGCTTGGCCTCGTGCAGCGCCTTGGGCGGGCCGGGGTCGGCGAGCCAAGACGCCAGCGCCGCTTCGTCTTCGGGATCCAGCGTCGCGGTGTCGATGTAGCGGCCCTCGCCGTCGGCGGAGACGATGGCAATCGCGGTGGCGTCGGCGTCGTAGGCCAGATGGGTGCCGACGACGGCCAGGCCGAACCGCTTCCCCGAGCTGTGCTCGGCGAGCCACACGGCGAGCTCGCCGGCTTCCAGCGCGCCGCCGCGCACGTCGAAGCCCTCGTCGACCTCGGGCTCCACCGCGGCCAGGGTTTCGAACAGCCGGTCCCGCAGCACCCGGAACTCCAGGTCGTCGAAGAGCCGGTGAATCTGGTCGCGATCCCACGGTTGCAGCCGCAACGTGTCCGGGGTCTGGGCCAGCGGCACGTCTTTTACGAGATCGGTCAGCTCACGGTTGCGGATGACGCTGGCCAGGTGTGCGCGCAGCGCGTCGCCGACCTTGCCGCGCACCGAATCGACGTTGTCGACGAGCGCCTGCAGCGACCCGTATTCGCCGATCCATTTGGAGGCGGTCTTCTCCCCCACGCCGGGAATGCCGGGCAGGTTGTCGCTGGGATCGCCGCGCAGGGCGGCGAAGTCGGGGTACTGCTGGGGCGTCAGCCCGTACTTCTCGACGACGGCATCCGGGGTGAAGCGGGTCAGCTCGCTGACCCCCTTGCGGGGATACAGCACCGTCACGTTGTCACTGACCAACTGCAACGAGTCGCGGTCGCCGGTGACCACCAGCACCCGGTAGCCCTCGTGTTCGGCCTGCGTGGCCAGGGTCGCGATCAGGTCGTCGGCCTCGAACCCCTCCTCGGCCAGCACCGTGATGCCCAGTGCCGCGAGGACTTCCTTGGTGATGTCGATCTGGCCGCGGAACTCGTCGGGCGTGGCCGACCGGTTGGCCTTGTATTCCGGGTAGCGCTCGGAGCGAAAGGTCTGCCGGGACACGTCGAACGCCGCGGCGATGTGGGTCGGGGCCTCGTCGCGCAGCAGGTTGATCAGCATGGCGGTGAAGCCGTAGACCGCGTTGGTGGTCAGCCCGCCGCGGGTTTTGAAGTTTTCGGCGGGCAGCGCGTAGAACGCCCGAAACGCCAGCGAGTTGCCGTCCAGCAGCATGAGCGTCGGCGCGGTTTCTTCCTCACTGGCCTTCGTGGTGGTTTTCGTGGCGGGCACGGCTCTCACTCTAAGCATCCGGTGTGACGGGCTGGGCGCCCCAACCGCGCCACCAGGAGAACTGCAACACGTTTCAGTTTTGGGTGGGGGCTGGGTAGTCTGGCCCAGTGCCAGAGGTCACCAGTCAAGAACCCGCGATCGACGGGTGGTTCGCCACCGATGACGCCGGAAATCCCCATCTGATCGGCAGCAAGTGCCCCGAGTGCGGCACCTACGTGTTCCCGCCGCGGGAGAACAACTGCCCCAACCCGGCGTGCGCCAGCGACGCCCTAGAGTCCGTCGCTTTGTCGACCCGGGGAACGCTGTGGAGCTACACCGAGAACCGGTACCCGCCACCCGCCCCCTATCCGGCGGCGGACCCGTTCGAGCCGTTCGCCATCGCCGCGGTGGAGCTGGCCGACGAGGGCATCATCGTGCTCGGCAAGGTGGTCGAGGGGACGCTGGCCGCCGACCTGAAGGTCGGCATCGAGATGGAGCTGGCCACCATGACCTTGTTCACCGACGCCGACGGCGTCGAACGCCTCGTGCACGCCTGGAAGGTGGCCTCATGAGCGCTCCGGAACCGCTTTTCATCCTCGGCGCCGGGATGCACCCGTGGGGCAAATGGGGCCGCGACTTCACCGAATACGGCGTGGTCGCCGCGCGCGCCGCGCTGGCCGAGGCGGGGCTGGACTGGCGGCAGATCCAGTTGGTCGCCGGGGCCGACACCATCCGCAACGGCTACCCGGGCTTCATCGCGGGGTCGACGTTCGCGCAGAAGCTCGGCTGGAACGGTGTGCCGGTCAGCTCCAGCTACGCGGCCTGCGCCAGCGGGTCGCAGGCGCTGCAGAGCGCCCGCGCCCACATCCTGGCCGGCTTCTGCGACGTCGCGCTGGTCATCGGCGCCGACACCACCCCGAAAGGCGCCTTCGCCCCGGTTGGCGGCGAGCGCAAGAACGATCCCGACTGGCAGCGCTTCCACCTCATCGGTGCGATGAACCCCGTGTACTTCGCGCTGCTGGCGCGGCGCCGGATGGACCTCTACGGTGCGACGTCCGAGGACTTCGCCGCGGTGAAGGTGAAGAACTCTGCGCACGGCCTGCAGAACCCGAATGCCCGCTACCGCAAGGAATCCTCGGTCGAGGACGTGCTGGCCAGCCCGGTCGTCTCCGACCCGCTGCGGCAGCTCGACATCTGCGCCACCTCCGACGGCGCCGCGGCGCTGATCGTGGCCAGCGCCGAGTTCGCCCGCAAGCACCTGGGCTCGCTCGAGGGCGTGCCGTCGGTGCGCGCGGTCAGCACGGTCACGCCGCGCTACCCGCAGCACCTGCCCGAATTGCCGGATATCGCAACCGATTCCACCGCCGTCGTGGCCGCACCGGAGCGGGTGTTCAAGGATCAGATCCTCGATGCGGCCTACGCCGAGGCGGGCATCGGGCCCGAGGACGTGAGCCTGGCCGAGGTCTACGACCTGTCCACCGCGCTGGAACTCGACTGGTACGAGCACCTTGGCCTGTGCGCCAAGGGCGAAGCGGAGGAGCTGCTGCGCAGCGGCGCCACCACCATCGGCGGCCGGGTCCCGGTCAACCCGTCGGGTGGGCTGGCGTGCTTCGGCGAGGCGATTCCCGCCCAGGCGATCGCTCAGGTCTGCGAGTTGACCTGGCAGCTGCGTGGCCAGGCCACCGGCCGGCAGGTGGAGAACGCCACTGTCGGGGTGACCGCCAACCAGGGCCTGTTCGGGCACGGCTCGTCGGTGATCGTCGCGCGCTAGGGGCCTAGGGCCCAGGGCCGCCGCCGATTGTGGGCTTGGCTGTGCAACCACGGCTTTCAGTGGGCAACCACGGCGGCTGCCGTCGGCGTGTATTCGCCCCCACCGCACACTCGACGCCCTCGGTGCGCAGTCAGGCGTCTTTGGACGGATCGAGGGTCTCCAGGACGACTTCGGCCACCCGCTTCATCGTGGTCCTGCGGTCCATGGCGGCCCGCTGAATCCACTTGAAGGCCTCGGGCTCGGTCATGCCCTGTTCGCTCTGCAGCAGCCCTTTCGCGCGCTCCACGAGCTTGCGGGTCTCCAGCCGGTCGGACAACGAGGCGACCTCGCGTTCGAGCTCGGCGATCTCGGCGAAGCGACTGACGGCCAATTCGATGGCCGGGATGAGGTCGCTGATGGTGAACGGCTTCACCAGATAGGCCATCGCCCCGGCGTCGCGCGCCCGCTCTACCAGATCGCGCTGGCTGAACGCGGTCAGCACCACGATCGGGGCGATGCGCTTGCTGGCTATCTCCGAGGCCGCGTCGATGCCGTCGCGGCGCGGCATCTTCACGTCCATGATCACCAGGTCCGGCTGATGGCGCTCGGCCAATTCGACGGCTTCCTGTCCGTCGCCGGCCTCCCCGACGATCTCGTACCCCTCCTCTCGGAGCATCTCGGCGAGATCCATTCGGATGAGCGCTTCGTCTTCAGCGATCAGGACCCGGCGCGGCACAGCGGCGTCGGTGTCGGTCGTGGGGCCTGTCATGACGCATATTGTGTCGTGAACGCCTCAGACCAGCGACCTCGGGGGCGGTGAGGCAGTTGAGCACTCCTGATCCTCTATGGTGGGAGGCTGCCTCTAAGGTAAGAGGCCGCGCCCTCGTATCCCAACTGGCAGAGGAAACGGATTCAAAACCCGTCCAGTGTGAGTTCGAATCTCACCGAGGGCACCACATGCACGTGGGGCTTGAGCCGGCTCGGCGGCGTCTTCATCCGCTTTCCGATACCGACGGTAGAAGCTTTTAGGCATTTCCACGAACATGCAGTCTGAAATCGCGGTCAGAACATCCTAATGGTATGAACTGACCGAATTTAGAAACTGCGCGCATCCACGGCTAATTCGTTGCGTTCCGGCAAATGGCCATCCGAATGCATGATCATTTGAATTCATCCGATTTGTCGCCGCCTTTCGCGGCGGAACTCTCCGCATTCGTGACGGGCGGCGCGACACACAGCAGCAACGCCGGCCCGTCACCGTGCTGGTAATCTGGCGCGGGACCAGATTCGGCGACGGCGCGGCGTCGCCTCACCGTCGCCGCCCCAATCGCCAAGTGCGCCAGTCTAATCCCCGAGCGAACGGCTGATGCACACCTGGCCAAGGGCCGAGAAGTCCGGCCCCGTACCGTAATTTCCGATGGACTCGCTGACCGCCCGGAGCAACCAACTCGGGTCACCGCAGGCGGTGCGGCAGCCATCCATATACACCGCACTAAGAGCGAAGATTAACCCAAGACCGAACATTTTGACACCGACCATCAGGCACCCCTTAGTTGAGGCAAACACGTCTCCCTGAGCCCTGCGAACACGTGTCTAATAACCCGAACCAATGACTCCCAAACCCGATTACAACCCGATAACAAGAACTGTTATCAGAATCAGAAACTTACGGGGGCGAAAACGGCGATTTTCTTGAGGACAGGCGACGAGTGTGCTGCTCGGCGGTTAGGCTTGCTTGCGTGGCGGCCAAGAAGTGTGGTGCCCCACCAAGACGCCTCAACGGCTCCTCGGAGCGCCCGGACTGCGTGGCCGCGGCGCGGGCCCAATCGCGCGACCGCAATCAGCACTACGCCGACAGCGCCGCACGCCAGTACCGGGTGCTCACGATCGCGGCCTGGCTGGCTGTGGCGGTCTGCACCACTTTTGTCGTGCTGCAGGTCGTCACCGGCGCCTGGATCTGGCAGATGCTGCTCCTCAATGTCGTCTCGGCGGTGATCTTCGCGTGTGTGCCGTGGCTGCACCGCTTCGGTAATCTGGTTGCGCCGCTGACCTTTATCGGCGCCGCCTACGTCACGGTCTTGGCCACCTGCTGGGATGCGGGCACCGCCTCGGGCGCCCAGTTCTTCTTGGTGGTGGGCGCCTGCCTGGTGGTCCTGGTGTTGGGGCTTGATCACATCGTGTTGGCCGCATTCCTGGCGGCGATCGCCGCGGGCCTGATCATCGCCCTGGAATTCCTGGTTCCCCGCGATACCGGCCTGGTGCCGACGTGGGCACAGTCGATGATGTTCGTCGTCACCATCGTCTCCGCCTGCGTGATGGTGTTCATCACCGTGTCGTACGCGCTGCGCGACACCCAGCGCGCCGAGGCGGTAATCGAATCCGAGTACGCACGGTCGGAGGCGCTGCTGGCCAACATGCTGCCGGGCAGCATCGCCGAGCGTCTCAAAAGTGCCGACCGGAACGTGATCGCCGACAAGTACGACGAGGCCTCCGTCCTGTTCGCCGACATCGTCAGCTTCACCGAACGCGCCAGCAGCACCAGCCCGGCCGACTTGGTGCGGTTCCTCGACCGGTTGTACGGCGCGTTCGACGAGTTGGTGGACAGACACGGCCTGGAGAAGATCAAAGTCAGCGGCGACTCCTACATGGTGGTCAGCGGGGTCCCGCGCGCGCGGCCGGACCACGCCTTCGCCCTGGCCGCTTTGGCGCTCGATATGGCCAATGTTGCTGCGGCACTGAAGGATCCGCACGGCAACGCGGTCCCATTGCGGATGGGCATGGCCTGCGGACCAGTGGTGGCCGGCGTCGTGGGTTCGCGCCGGTTCTTCTACGACGTGTGGGGCGACGCCGTCAACGTCGCGTCGCGAATGGAGTCCACCGATTCGGTGGGCCGAATTCAGGTGCCCGAGGCGATGTATGAACGCCTCAAACACGAGTTCGTTCTGCAGGAGCGCGGCCGGATCGAGATCAAGGGCAAGGGCGTTATGCGCACCTGGTATCTAATCGGCCGCAAGGCAGGCGAAGAACCCACCGACCTGCGTGCCGAAGACCCGCGCACGGTCCACGTCTGACGAAAGTCCCTGTACCACGGCCCACGTTTGTGCCAGACTGCGGCCATGACTATCTCCCCTGGCTCTCCTGGAACCCACCCCGTTCCGAGCTTGCTGCCGCATCTGTGGAAATCCGCTCTGCTGTCGGGAATTCTGTCGATTGTCCTCGGTGTCCTGGTGCTGGCCTGGCCGGGAATTTCCATCCTGGTCGCCGCCGTCGCCTTCGGCGTTTATCTGTTGATCACCGGTGTCGCTCAGGTTGTCTTCGCGTTCTCGCTGCACGTCTCGGCGGGCAGCCGCATCCTGCTGTTCATCAGTGGCGCAGCGTCGTTGATCCTCGCGCTGCTGGCGTTCCGTCACTTCGGTCAGGGATACGCAATCCTGCTGCTAGCCATCTGGATTGGCATCGGTTTCATCTTCCGCGGTGTCGCCACAACGATTTCGGCCGTCAGTGACCCGCACCTGCCGGGCCGGGGCTGGAACATCTTCGTCGGCGTGATCAGCCTGCTTGCCGGCATCGTCGTGCTGGCGTCGCCGTTCCAATCCATCGTCACCCTGGCGATCGTGGTCGGCGCGTGGTTCGTGGTCATCGGCGTGTTCGAGATCATTTCGTCGTTCGGAATTCGCAAGGCCTCCAAAACCCTCGCCGCCTGACGAGGGAGCCGGTAGCGGAGGCGCCGACTCATCTACTACACTCTGTCGTAGCCGTTGATCGGCCCTCCGCAGTCTCGGGAGATGACAGATGAATGTCGTCGATATTTCGCGGTGGCAGTTCGGTATCACTACCGTCTACCACTTCATCTTCGTGCCGCTCACCATCGGTTTGGCCCCGCTGATCGCCATCATGCAGACGGTGTGGGTGGCCACCGGTAACACCGCCTGGTACCGACTGACCAAGTTCTTCGGCAAGTTGTTCCTGATCAACTTCGCCATCGGCGTGGCGACCGGGATCGTCCAAGAGTTTCAGTTCGGGATGAACTGGTCGGAGTACTCGAAGTTCGTCGGCGATATCTTCGGTGCGCCGCTGGCGATGGAGGGGTTGTTCGCCTTCTTCTTCGAGTCCACGTTCATCGGATTGTGGATCTTCGGCTGGAGCCGGCTGCCGAAGCTGATACACCTGGCCTGCATCTGGATCGTCGCGTTCGGCGTCAACGCCTCGGCGTTCTTCATCATCGCGGCGAACTCGTTCATGCAGCACCCGGTCGGCGCGCACTACAACCCGTCGACGCGACGGGCCGAGCTGGACGACATCTTCGCCCTGCTGTCCAATAACACTGCGCAAGCGGCGTTTTCGCACACCGTGACCGGCGCGCTGCTGGTTGCGGGCACCTTCGTCGCCGCGGTCAGCGCGTGGTGGATGGTGCGCTCACGCAGGCAGACGGCCAGCACGCCCGAAGCACAAACCGAGGCCCGCGCCATGTTTCGCCCGGCGGCCGTCCTGGGCTGCGGGGTGGTGTTGCTGGCCACTGTCGGCCTGTTCTTCACCGGCGACAGGCAGGGCAAGCTGATGTTCGTGCAGCAGCCGATGAAGATGGCGTCGGCAGAAGCGTTGTGCCACACCCAGACCGACCCCGACTTCTCGGTGCTGACCATCGGAACGCACAACAACTGCGGCAGCGTCGCCGAGGTCATCAAGGTGCACTACGTGCTGCCGTTCCTGGCCGAGGGCAGATTCAGCGGAGTGACGTTGCGCGGTGTCGACGAGTTACAGCAGGAATACCAGCATCGCTACGGGCCCGACGACTACCGGCCCAACTTGTTCGTCACCTACTGGTCCTTCCGGGCGATGATCGGATTTTTGGCGATCCCGGTGTTGTTCGCCCTGACCGTGTTGTGGGTCACCCGCGGCAAACGAACACCACAGAGCCGCTGGATGTCCTGGTTCGCCCTGCTGACCATCCCCATGCCCTTCCTGGCCAACATCTCGGGGTGGGTGTTCACCGAGATGGGCCGCCAGCCGTGGGTCGTGGCGCCCAATCCCACTGGGGACCAACTGATTCGGATGACCGTGCGCGAAGGGGTGTCGCATCACGTGCCCGGCATGGTCGTCACCTCCCTGGTGACCTTCACCCTCGTCTACGCGGTGCTCGCCGTCCTCTGGTTCTTCCTGCTCAAGCGCTACACCGTCGAGGGGCCGCTGGAACACGACGCGGAACCCGCTCCCCCGCAAGCGCCCAGCGAGGACGAGGTGGCGCCTCTGTCCTTCGCGTACTGACGAGGACTTACCCGACGCCGAAAGGAGTTGCGACGGTGGGACTGCAGGAAGTGTGGTTCGGCATCATCGGGGTGCTGTTCCTGGGTTTCTTCATCCTCGAGGGCTTCGACTTCGGCGTGGGCATGTTGATGGAGCCGTTCGCCCGCGTCGGCATCGGCGAACCCGAACCGCTGCGCCGCACGGCGCTCAACACCATCGGACCGGTGTGGGACGGCAACGAGGTGTGGCTGATCGTCGGCGGCGCAGCGATGTTCGCCGCCTTCCCCGCCTGGTACGCCACCGTGTTCTCCACGCTGTACCTGCCGCTGCTGGCGATCCTGTTCGGCATGATCGTGCGCGCTGTGGCGATCGAGTGGCGCGGCAAGATCGACGACACCAAGTGGCGCGGCTGGGCCGACGTCGCCATCGCGGCCGGGTCCTGGCTGCCGGCCGTTTTGTGGGGCGTCGCCTTCGCCATCCTGGTCCGCGGACTCCCGGTCGAGGCCAACGGCCACATCCACCTGTCGATCACCGATGTGCTCAACGCCTACACGCTGCTGGGCGGCCTGGCCACCGCCGGCCTGTTCTTGTTCTACGGGGCGACCTTCGTCGCGTTGAAGACCTCCGGGGCCATCCGCGAGGACGCGTACCGGTTCGGCGTCTGGCTGTCGCTCCCGGTCACCGGATTGGTTGCCGCTTTTGGGCTTTGGACGCAGCTGGCTCACGGTAAGGACTGGACCTGGCTGGTGCTGGCCGTCGCGGTGCTGGCGCAACTGGCGGCGGTGCTGTTGGTGTGGCGCCGGGCGTCCGACGGCTGGGCGTTCACCTGCGTCGCGCTGGTGGTCGCGGCCGTGGTGATCCTGCTCTTCGGCTCGCTGTATCCGAACTTGGTGCCCTCGACGCTGAACACGCAGTGGAGCCTGACCATCTACAACGCCTCCTCCACCCACTACACCCTCAAGGTCATGACGTGGGTGACGGCGTTCATGGCGCCGCTCACGGTCGTCTACCAAGCCTGGTCGTATTGGATTTTCCGGCAACGGATCTCGGCCGACCGGATACCCGCGCCGATCGGACTGGCAAGGCGACCGTCCTGAGCGGTGCGGACCGTACCAGCCGGGCGCCGCTTGACCCGAGACTGTGGCGGGCCTCGGCGGCGGTGTGCCGCTACCTGGTCGCCGTGGTCGGCTGCGGCGTGCTGATCTCGGGCTGCGCGATCGGGTCGGCGATCGTCTTGGCGCGCATCGTCGCCCGCGTCGTCGGCGAGCCCGCCGCCCGGGGAATGCATGTCTGGCTGGGTCCGCTGTCAATCCTATTGGCGCTCTGGGCGGTTCGCGCGGTGGCGCATTGGCTTCAGGCGCGCCTGGGGCAACGGGGAGCCAGCGCCGTCATCGCCGATCTGTCCGGCCAGGTCCTCAGTGCGGTGACGGCCAGGCAGCCCAGCGAACTGGCGACGCAACGCGACACCGCCGCCGTCGTCGTCACCCGCGGGCTGGATGGCTTGCGCCCTTACTTCACCGGCTACCTGCCGACGCTGATGCTCGCCGCGATCCTGACCCCGGCCACCGTCGCCGTGGTGGCGGCCTACGACCTGAAATCGGCGGCCGTCGTGGCGATCACGCTGCCCCTGATACCGATCTTCATGGTGCTGATCGGGTTGGCGACCGCCGACCGGTCGGCCGCGGCGCTGGCCGCGATGACGACGCTGCAGGCCCGGCTGCTGGATCTGATCGCCGGCATCCCCACGCTGCGGGCGCTGGGCCGCAGCGCGGGCCCCGAGCACCGCATCGCCGAACTGGCTGCGGCCCATCGCCGCTCGGCCATGGCGACACTGCGGATCGCGTTCCTGTCGGCTCTGGTGCTCGAGCTGCTGGCCACCCTCGGGGTGGCGCTGATCGCCGTTGGAATCGGCCTGCGGCTGGTGTTCGGCGAGATGACCCTGACCACGGGGCTGACCGTCCTGTTGCTGGCGCCGGACGTCTACTGGCCCCTGCGCCGCATCGGCGTCGAATTCCATGCCGCCCAAGACGGCAGGGCCGCCGCCGGTGCCGCTTTCGCCCTCATCGGCGAGCCGGTCGCGGCGACGGCCGGAACCCGGACGGTCACCGCGCGCGGCGCGCGGATCCGCATCGACCGATTGAGCGTGGACGGCCGCGACGGGAGGGCGCCGTACGAGCTGAGCGCGGCCATCGAGCCCGGCTCGGTGACCGTCCTGACCGGGCGCAACGGCACCGGCAAGAGCACCACCCTGCAGGCGATCGCCGGCATCAGCGTGCCCTCGTCGGGCCGGATCGTGGTGGACGGCGTTGACGTCGCCGACCTGGAGCCGGCCGGCTGGTGGGCTCAGCTGTCCTGGCTTCCGCAACGGCCGGTGCTCGTGCCTGGCACCGTCGACGACAACCTGAGGCTGCTCGGAGAGCTTCATGACGCCGAAAAGGCCTGTGCGGATTCCGGATTCGACGCGGTGCTGGCGGAGCTGCCGAATGGGCGTGACACCATCCTCGGACGCGGCGGCGTGGGACTGTCGTTGGGGCAGCGGCAACGACTGGGGCTGGCCCGTGCGCTCGGGTCGACGGCCGCGGTGCTGTTGCTCGACGAGCCGACCGCACACCTGGACGCGGCGACCGAGGACCGCGTCTTGCGGGCCATCGCGGAGCGGGCGCGCGCCGGCGCGACCGTGATCGTCGTCGGCCACCGTGCGCCGGTGCTGGCCATCGGCGACTGGGTCATCGACGTCGTCGCCGACCGGGGGATGCGTTATGCGCCGGCCTGATCCGCTCATCGACGCTGTGACGCTGCTGCGCCCGCGGCTGCCCCGCGTCCTGGCGGCGATTGCGCTCGGAGTGCTCGCGCTGGGTAGTGCGCTGGCCCTGGCCGCTGTTTCGGCGTGGCTGATCACACGGGCCTGGCAGATGCCGCCCGTGCTGGACCTGTCGGTGGCGGCGGTCGCGGTTCGGATGTTCGCGATCTCGCGCGGCGTGCTGCACTACTGCGAGCGACTGGCCACCCACGACACGGCTTTGCGCGCGGCGGGCACCGCCCGGGCAGAGATTTATCGGCGGCTCGCGCGCGGACCCGCGGCGGCCGCCGTCCGGCTGC
Source organism: Mycobacterium sp. MUNTM1 (assembly GCF_054660795.1). Taxonomy (NCBI): domain Bacteria; kingdom Bacillati; phylum Actinomycetota; class Actinomycetes; order Mycobacteriales; family Mycobacteriaceae; genus Mycobacterium; species Mycobacterium sp. MUNTM1. The sequence continues at coordinate 72,770 of NZ_BAAGDE010000012.1, read as the reverse complement.
ACAGCGGTGAACTCGTGGCGCGGGTGGGCGCTGACGTCGACGAACTGGCCAACGTCCTGGTGCGCGCCCTGGTGCCGATCGGCGTCGCAGTGGTGCTGGCCCTGGCGGCGACCGCCGTCGTCGCGGCCATCTCACCGGCCGCGGCCGTGGTGCTGGCCCTCTGCCTGCTGGTCGCCGGCTTGGCCGCGCCCCGGCTCGCCGGCCGGGCCGCCGCAGCCCAGGAAGACGTTGCGCGGCAGCATCATTCCGAACGCGACACGTCCGCGATGGTCGCCCTCGAACACGCCCCCGAACTTCGGGTCGCCGGCCTGCTTCCCGATGTCATCGCCGAATCGCAACGCCGGCAGCGCGCGTGGGGCGAAGCGCTGGACGCGGCCGCCAAACCGGCGGCCATCGCCGAGGCGATGCCGACCGCGGCGATCGGGGCGAGCGTGCTGGGCGCGGTGGTGTGCGGGATCGGGTTGGCACACGCGGTCGCGCCCACCACGCTGGCCGTGCTGATGTTGCTGCCGCTGTCCGCCTTCGAGGCGATGGCGGCGTTACCGGCCGCCGCGATCCAATTGACGCGCTCGCGGATCGCCGCGCGTCGCCTGCTCGAACTGACCCCGCCCGGGCCCGAGAACGCGACGGTGAGCGCGCCCACACCGGTCGGCCCCGGACGGTTGTCGGCCAACGTGCGTTCCGGTCATGACGGCGCGGCACGCTCTCCCCGGATAGCGGTCGATCTGCCGCCCGGTGCGCGGCTGGCCGTCACCGGCGCCAGCGGTTCCGGCAAGACCACGTTCTTGATGACGCTCGCCGGCCTGCTGCCGCCCCTGGACGGGCGGGTGACGCTGGACGGCACCGGCATCAACGAGTTCGGCGAGGACGAATTGCACAGCGCGATAGGGTTTTTCGCCGAGGACGCCCATATCTTCGCCACCACCGTCCGCGACAACCTGTTGGTCGCCCGCGGAGACTGCCCCGACGACGACTTGACGGCAGCACTGGAAGTGGTTGGCCTGGGCGCCTGGCTCGCCGGTCTGCCCGACGGCTTGTCCACGGTGCTCACCGGCGGGGCGCAAGCCCTTTCGGCCGGCCAGCGCCGAAGGCTGCTGCTGGCCCGGGCGGTGATCTCGCCCACGCGGATCGTGCTGCTGGACGAGCCGACCGAACACCTCGATGTCGGTGACGCCGAACAGGTTCTGCGCGACCTGTTGGCCCCGGATTCGCGGTTGATGTCCGCGCACCGGACGGTGGTGGTGGCGACTCACCACCTGCCCGAGGGCCTGGGCTGCCGGCAACTGCGCGTCGATGACGAGGTGGCGCTGGCGGACTCAGAGGTGTCGCCGGCGGGGCATGAATTCCAGCGACAGCAGCACGAACAGTAGCGGGACGATCTGCGTCATGGAGATCAGCGCGTAGCGCCGGGCGTCCAGCGCGTGCCACTTGCGCACATACCGGTACAACGACTCGAGGGCGATCAACGGATCGAGAACGTGGATCAGCCGGTAGAAGACACGCTGCGTCAAGCCGCGGTTCTTGTCGTCGAAAATCTCCGGGAACGCGGCGAAGGCCAGCGAGACCCGCTGCGCCCCAGTCTCTTTGCCGGCCATGATCATGTCGACGCTGAGCCGCTCATCGAGGCCGTTGGGCGCGCTGCGCCGGCGCCACGGCACATCGAGCGTGATGTCGCTGCCCGCGCCGGCCGTGGCATACCGGTGGAACGCCTGTACCGTGCCCTTCTTGTCCCGGGCGATGATGAGCTGGATTCCCGGGAAACGGCCCTGCAGAACCCCGTCGAGGTTCATGTGGAATCCGCGATCGGCGTGGGCCCCCTTGGATGACTCCCGCACCACCTCGGTCAGCTCGGCCAGCAGCTTGTCGTCGAGTTCCTGCTCCGACACGATTTCCGTTGTCACACCGCAATTGTGGGTGCGCTTCACCGCCTGCCGCAGGTTGCGGAATTTCCTGCCCACCATGTCGAAGCCGGACACGTCGACCACCACATCGCGGCCAATCGGTATGGGCCGCAACGATTGTCCCAACACCGTCGAATCGCTCCACAGGCCAAGCCGCCGCTCGCCGCACCCCACCACGGCGATGCGCCAGCCGTGCGCGTGGCAGGTGGCGGCGAAATCGGCGACCAGTTCCGGGAAGTGGGCCTCGTCGCCGATCGGGTCACCACTGACGACGGCGATTCCCATCCGCGTCCGGTAGGCCAGCGCCGCCGAGCCGTCGGCGCTGAAGTGATAGCTCTTGCCGGTCTGCATGGCGAACGGCGCGAGCGCGTCGCCGCCGGTCTGGTCGATCAGCTTCCACACGCGCGGCAGGTCACCGGGCCGCGGATAGGAGGTCGTCGGCCACATCAACACCATGCCCGAGCTGGCGATCACCAGGTCACCGAGCAGATCGAACGACAGCACATGCAGGCCGAGTCCGGCCAGGACGAACAAGGCGGCGGCGATGGCATGCATGGTCGTCACCGGCCGGCCCAGGAAGATGCCGCGAGCCATCCAGGCCACCGCCACCAGCACGGTGAGCGACCAGGCCAACCGGTCGGTGTAGTTCCAGCTCGGATGGCTATGGTGCCGAGCGAGGATCTCGATGAGCCAGCATGCCGCCCCGAACAGCGCCAACGCGCCGATCAAACGGGCCGCGAGCGAATCGACCGACACGACAACGCGTTCGCGCGCACGGGGCCTTGCTACCGTGACGTCCACCACTGGCCCGTTCACAATCACCTCCCGATGCGCTGACACCAGCTGGGCGGGTTGATTACCGCCTCTGCACCGAATACCCGACTACGTCAAAGCTACGCCGGATCAGGGCCGTTTCGGGCACGAATTCGCGCGGAGATTCCGCAGCTATTAGGTCACGTTTTACCGCGCGGAAGACGGGAAATATTTCAGCACGCCTTCTTGCACCACCGTGGCGAGCGGTTGCCCGGACCGGTCGAAGAAGTGCCCGGTTCCCAGGCCCCGCGAATCGGCCGCCACCGGCGACGATGTGGAGTACAACACCCAGTCGTTGAAGTTGACCTGCCGGTGAAACCAAATGGAATGATTGGCTGAGGCGGCGAATATGCGGTCGAATCCCCAGGAAAGGCCGTGGGTGGTGATAACCGAGTCCAATACCGTGGTGTCCGACGAATACACCATTGTTGCCGTGTGCAATACGGGGTCGTCGGGAACGTCTCCCAAAGCCTTGACCCAGACCCGGTTGTGCGGGAGCCGATCGCCCTTCGTGCGCATCACCCAGGCCGGGTCGTTGGTGTAACGCCATTCGATGGGCTGCAGGGCGTTGACGAAGTGCGGGACGGTTTCTTCGTAGCCACGCAGGAGTTCACCGATCGTGGGCTGCGTGTGCGGCTCGGCCACCGTTGGCGGCTCGATGCCGTGTTCCAGGCCGCGGCCGCCGGCCATGTAGGAGACCAGGGCCGTGGACAGCAGCGTGCCGTCTTGCACCGCGTCGACGCGCCGATTGGCGAAGCGGCGCTCGTCGCGCAGTCGCGTCACGCGGAATTCGATGTCCTTGGCGGTGTCTCCCCCGTTGATGAAGTGCACCGACAGGGCGCCCGGCGGCAGGTCGTCGCGGACCAGGCTGCGGCTGCTCGCGACGAACGACTGCGACATCAGCTGGCCACCGAAGGTCCGCATGGGGTTCTTGCTGGGATGCGAGCCGATGAACAGGTCGTCGTCGACGCGGTGGAGGTCGAGGGTCGCCAGCAGCTCCGCGAAATCCGGATGGGTCTGTGTCGCGGCTTCGTCGACCGCATTCGGCTCCTGAGACTCACAGCCGGCCGGCACAGGCTCTCCTCTGGTTAGACGTCGTCCTCCCCGATCCGGTGCACATGGATGAGGTTGGTTGACCCTACTGTGCCAGGTGGCGCGCCGGCGACGATGACCACCAGGTCGCCCCGCTTGTAGCGGCCGAGCTCCAGCAGCGACTTGTCGACCTGGCGGATCATGCCGTCCGTGGAGGTCATCATCGGGACGATGAATGTTTCGGTGCCCCAGGTCATCGCGAGCTGGCTGCGCACCTCGGGCCATGCGGTGAAGGCCAGCAGCGGCAGCGGGGTGTGCAGGCGCGCGAGGCGCTTGACGGTGTCGCCGGACTGGGTGAAAGCGACCAGCGCCTTGGCGTCGAGCCGCTCACCGATGTCGCGGGCCGCATACGAGATCACGCCGCGCTTGGTGCGCGGCACGTGAGTCAGCGGCGGCGCGGCCGTGGAGTTGTCCTCGACCGCGCAGATGATCCGCGCCATGGTCCGAACGGCCGCCAGCGGATACTTCCCCACCGACGTTTCCCCGGACAGCATCACCGCGTCGGCGCCGTCCAGAACGGCGTTGGCGACGTCGGAGGCCTCGGCCCGGGTCGGCCGTGAGCTCTCGATCATCGAATCGAGCATCTGCGTCGCCACGATCACGGGTTTCGCGTTCTCCCGGGCCATCTGGATGGCCCGCTTCTGCACCAGTGGGACCTCTTCCAGGGGCAGCTCGACGCCCAGGTCGCCGCGGGCCACCATGATCGCGTCGAAGGCCAGCACGATGGCCTCCAGATTGTCGACGGCCTCCGGCTTCTCCAGCTTCGCGATCACCGGCACCCGCCGGCCGACCCGGTCCATCACTTCGTGCACCAACTCGACGTCGGAGGGCGAACGCACGAAGGAGAGCGCGACCAGGTCGACGCCGAGCTCGAGCGCGAAGGTGAGGTCCTCGACGTCCTTCTCCGACAGGGCCGGCGCGGACACGTTCATGCCCGGCAGCGAGATGCCCTTGTTGTTGCTGACGGGGCCGCCCTCGACGACCGTGCAGATGACGTCGTCACCCTCGATACCGTCGATCATCAGGCCGACCTTGCCGTCGTCGACCAGGATCCGGTCGCCGACGGCGGCGTCCTCGGCCAGCTTCTTGTAGGTGGTCGACACCCGGTCGTGGTCGCCCTCGCAGTCGGCGACGGTGATCCGCACCGTTTCGCCATCGGCCCAGTACGTGGGCCCGGTGGCGAAACGCCCCAGCCTGATCTTGGGGCCCTGCAGGTCGGCGAGCACGCCGACGGCGCGGCCCGTGGCGTCGGAAGCGGACCTGACGCGCTCGTAGGCGGCTTTGTGATCGGAGTAGTCGCCGTGGCTGAAGTTCAGCCTCGCGACGTCCATTCCGGCCTCAACCAGGGCCAGGATCGACTCATCCGAATTGGTCGCAGGGCCAAGGGTGCAGACGATCTTCCCGCGTCTACTCACGCCGACCCAGCATAGTCGTGTGTAACCCCCACGGACGCCACATCGGTGACGTCGCGGGGTGTGCTTTTACCCACCAAGAACGGTGGGAAACAAGGGGAAGGCGGGCAGGTTACGCAGCACCGTCCAGGCGAACGTCGCGACCACGACAGTCAGCAACGCCGCCCTGGGCGGCAATCCCTTGCCGCGGGCGCGGCGCACCAGCAGCCATGCGGCCAGCAGCGGGAGTCCCACCAGCAGGAAGACGTTGTCGTGGATGGCGGTCATCAGGTCGCCGTGCAACACGTCGTGCACCATCCGCAGCCCGCCGCAAAACGGGCAATTCCAGCCGGTGAGCCATTTGAACGGGCAGGTCGGGTAGATCGCACTCGGGCTGTGCGGGTCGGCCAGCGCGACGTAGCCGAGCGCGCCACCCAGCGCCGCGCCGGTCCCGACCGCGATGGAGAGGCGATGGCGCCGCAGGCCGTGCGCGTGTTGCGCGGGTGGATGAGGTTGCGTCATTTAGCCGCCGAACCTGCGTTGGTCACGCTTTTCAGCATGCCAGATCCGTTGCGCCCGGAGCTGTGAAATCGGCGCTCGCCGGTGGTCAGCGGCCCGACAGCCGGTTCCTCAGGCGCGAGCCCCATCGCCGACGGGGTTCGGGCTGGGCCGGGCTCGTCGTGGATTCGGGTGTTTCGGCGGCCGGCTCGTCTTCCGTTGGGGCCTCCGCTTTCTCCGCTTCGGGTTCGTCGGACTCTGGCTTGTCGGACTCCGGCTTGTCGGACTCTGGCTTGTCGGACTCGGAATCTGCCTCTGCCGCTTCGGCTTCGGGCTCTTCGGCTTTCGGCTCTTCGGCTTCGGAATCCGCGGTTTCGGCCGCTTCAGGCTCGGCCTCTTCAGGCTCGTCGGATTCCACTTCGGCCTCAACCTTTTCGGGCTCTTCGGCCTCGCCGGCCTCGGGTTCTTCGGCTTCGGGCTCTTCGGCCTCGAGCTCCCCGGCCTCGGGTTCGTCGGGCTCTGCGGCCTCGGTTACTTCGGCCTCCTCCGCTTCGGTGGCCTCCACCGCGCTGGGCTCCGTCTCGATGGCCTCCGTCGAGTCCGCCACCGGCTCTTCGGCTTCCGCATCGGCGAAGGCGGTTTCGTCGGCCTCCGCCGTCTCGGCTGAGGATCTCGGCGCATCGGCTGCCGCGACACCCGCCGCGCCCACCGCGGCCGTCGATGCGGCCACTGTCGCGGGCTCGCCCTCCGGCTCGGCCTCGGCTTCCTCGTCGAGATACTGGTTGCCGCGCAGGCTCTCGGGATCTTCGCGGCCCTTCGGCGCGGCCATCAGATACACCACGGCCCCGATGAACACGAAAGTCGATGTGAACGAGTTGATCCGGATGCCGGCGATGTGGGTGGCGGTGTCGTCGCGGAGCAACTCGACACAGAACCGCCCGACGCAGTAGCCCGCCACGTACAGGGCGAACAGCCGGCCATGGCCCAGCGTGAAGCGTCGGTCCGCATAGATCAGCGCGACGAAAATCAGGACGTTCCAGATCAATTCGTAGAGGAAGGTCGGCTGCACTACGAACGCGATCTGGCCCGTCGAGACGCCATCCAGCGAATGCGGGTCGATGTAACCCGAGGGGTCGCGGCGGTAGAAGACCTCCAGGCCCCACGGCAGCGTCGTCTCGCGGCCGTAGAGCTCCTGGTTGAAGTAATTGCCGAGCCGGCCGATCGCCTGCGCCAGGATAATTCCGGGGGCCAGCGCGTCGGCGAAGGCCGGAAGCGGAATCCCGTGCCGGCGGCAGCCGATCCAGGCACCGACGCCGCCGAGCGCCACGGCACCCCAAATGCCCAAGCCGCCGTCCCAGATCCGTACGGCCGCCCCGAGCCCGGCGCCGCCCGGGCCCCAATAAGTGCGCCAATCGGTGGCGAGGTGATAGAGCCGTCCACCGATCAAGCCGAACGGCACCGTCCACAGCGCGATGTCGTAGATCACGCCGCGCTCGCCGCCGCGGGCTTCCCAGCGCCGGTCGCCGATCAGCAGTGCGGCCACGATGCCGGCGATGATGAACAGCGCATAGGCCCGGATGGGCAGCGGTCCGAGGTGCCACACGCCCTGCGGCGGGCTCGGGAAATAGGCCAGCAGCTTCGTCACGAGTCGACCGCCCTTTGACGAACACCGGCGGCGAGTTCCTCAGTCAGTGCACGCAATGCAGTCAACCCCCCGTCCCCCAATGCCGACACCAGCGCGGACCCGACGATGACACCGTCGGCGTAGCTGCCGATCTGGGCGGCCTGCTCCCGCGAGCGCACCCCCAGCCCGACACCGACGGGTATGTCGGAGACCTCCTTGACCCGGCCCACCAATGCGGGCGCGGCGTTGGACACGACGTCGCGCGCCCCGGTCACGCCCATCGTCGAGGCCGCGTAGACGAATCCACGCGACGCGTCGACGGTCATCGCCAACCGCTGCGGCGTCGAGGACGGCGCCACCAAAAAGATCCGGTCCAACCGGTGCTCCTCGGACGCCGCCAACCACTGCCCGGCCTCGTCGGGGATGAGATCCGGCGTGATCAGGCCGAAGCCGCCCGCAGCTGCCAGATCCCGGGCGAACGCGTCAACCCCGTAGCGCAACACCGGATTCCAGTAGGTCATCACCACGGCGCGGCCACCGGCCGCGCTGATCGCCTCGACCGCGGCAAGGGTGTCGCGAACGCGCACTCCCCCGTGCAGCGCGATCTCGGTGGCCTTGGCGATCGTCGGGCCGTCCATGCCGGGATCCGAATAGGGAACCCCGACTTCGATGATGTCGCAACCCGATTCGACCAGTGCCGTCATCCCCTTCATCGACGTCGGCACGTCGGGGTATCCGGTGGGCAGATAGCCGATCAGCGCCGCGCGATTGTTGTTGCGGCAGTCATCGAAGACCGACTCGAGCTTGCCCGCTTCGCTGTGTTTGACCGTCATCGATCGCTGGATCCCAACAGCCCGAACCACTTCGCGGCGGTCTCGACGTCCTTGTCGCCGCGCCCGGACAGGTTCACCACGATGATCGCGCCGCGGCCCAACTCGGTGCCCAATTTCAGCGCACCCGCCACGGCGTGCGCGGATTCGATGGCCGGGATGATCCCCTCGGTGCGGCACAGGACGCGGAATGCATCCATCGCCTCGGAGTCGGTGATCGGACGGTACTCGGCGCGGCCCGTCTCACGCAGATACGCATGTTCTGGACCAACTCCGGGATAGTCGAGACCCGCTGAGATGGAATGGGATTCGATGGTCTGCCCGTCCTCGTCCTGCAGCAGATACGAGAACGATCCCTGAAACGCACCGGGTGAGCCGCCGCTGAAGGTCGCGGCGTGCCTGCCGGTTTCGACACCGTCGCCGGCCGCCTCGAATCCGACCAGCCGCACATTCGGATCGTCGATGAACGGGTGGAAGATCCCGATGGCGTTGGAACCGCCGCCGATGCAGGCCACCACCGCGTCGGGCAACCGGCCCGCCTGGGCCTGGATCTGGGCACGCGCCTCGAGGCCGATGATCCGCTGAAAATCGCGCACCATGGCGGGAAAGGGATGCGGGCCCGCGGCGGTGCCGAAGCAATAGAAGGTGTTGTCGGCGTTGGTAACCCAATCCCGGAACGCCTCGTTGATGGCGTCCTTGAGCGTCCTGGAACCGCTTTCCACCGAGACGACCGTCGCCCCCAGCAGGCGCATCCGCGCCACGTTGAGCGCCTGACGTTCGGTGTCCACCGCGCCCATGTAGATCACACACTCCAGGCCGAGCAGGGCACACGCGGTGGCGGTCGCCACGCCGTGCTGACCGGCCCCGGTCTCGGCGATCACCCGCTTCTTGCCCATCCGCTGAGCCAGCAACGCCTGACCGAGCACGTTGTTGATCTTGTGAGAACCGGTGTGGTTCAGGTCTTCTCGCTTGAGGAAGATGCGCGCACCGGCCTGCTCGGACAGGCGTGGGGCCTCGTACAGCGGCGACGGCCGGCCGGCGTAGTTCGCCTGCAGGTAATCCAAGGAGTCCAGGAAATCCTGGTTGACGCGTTCCTTCTCGTAGGCCGCGGTGACCTCTTCGATCACGGCCATCAACGCCTCGGCGACGTAGCGGCCGCCGTACACCCCGAAATGGCCACCCGCATCGGGTTCGTGGCGGGTGGGTTCGGCGATGGCTGCGCTCGCGAGCGGAAGGTCCGGGCGGGACAGGTCCACCATCACCAAGTCTCTACGCGGGGATGGTTCATGGATTCAACGTTCCAGCGCTGGGGCTCTTCAGTGGCGTAGTGACTAGCGGGCCGGTTTCGGACAGGACGGATGGGTGCCCGCGGTAACCAGGTCGGCGACCGCGGCGCGCGGGTCACCACTTTTGACCAGACCTTCGCCGACCAGCACGGCGTCGGCACCCGCACCGGCGTACGCCAGCAGGTCTCCCGTACCGCGCACACCGGATTCGGCGATCCTGATCACGTTGCTGGGCAGCCCGGGAGCGATGCGCGCGAAGCAGTCCCGGTCCACCTCGAGTGTCGCCAGATCGCGGGCGTTGACGCCGATCACGTTGGCCCCGGCCTTGAGCGCCCGGTCGGCTTCCTCCTCGGTGTGCACCTCGACGAGTGCCGTCATGCCCAGCGATTCGGTGCGGTCCAGCATCGACACCAACGCCGACTGCTCCAGCGCCGCGACGATGAGCAGCAACATGTCGGCGCCGTGCGCGCGGGCCTCGTGAATCTGATAGGGCTGCACGACAAAGTCTTTGCGCAGAATCGGTATCGAGACGGCCGCGCGAACCGCGTCGAGGTCGTCGAGCGAGCCGTGGAAGCGGCGCTCCTCGGTCAACACGCTGATGATGCGGGCGCCACCGTCTTCGTAGGCCCGGGCCAGTTTCGCCGGATCGGCAATGGTGGCCAGCGAACCCGCCGACGGGCTGGCGCGCTTGACTTCGGCGATGACGCCAATTCCGGGCTCGCGCAGGGCCGCCATCACGTCGCGCGGCGGCGGCGCGGCCGCTGCGGCGGCCTTGATCTCGGACAGGCTGATCAACGCTTCGCGCGCGGCAACGTCGGCCCGGACTCCCTCGAGGATGGAGTCAAGCACGGTTGCCGGACTCATGCCTGTCGTTTCCCTTCGCCCTGTCGTCCGCTGTCATCCCACGGCCACACTGTGTTGTCCCCGGCCGATTGCGACGACGTGAATGAAGGGTAGCGGCCCGCGGCTTGCGGCCCGTCACCGACCCTCGGTGTCAGACTCGTTCGGCCGATCGGTTGGGTCGCGTCCCTCGTCAAGCGCGTCCCAGATCATCCGCTCCGACATTCCCGGCGTCTTCGGCTCCTCCAGCATCGCCCCGTCGGCCTCGTCGCGTCGCGCAATCGACCGGCGCGTCGCCGGTGCCGCGTACTTGATTGCGCTGGAGCGGGCCGACCCCGAGTCCGACGCCGAGCGCATGAGCAGGACGGCGGCGATCAGCGTGCACGCCGCGGCGGCCACCGTGACGCCCGCGCCCCAGTACCGCCGCTCGCTTCCCACCAGCGTCATCACCGACACGTGCGCCAGCTCGGCGCCGCGTACCGCCACGTCGGGCAGCGCCCACAGGCTGATCCCCAGGTAGCCCACCGCCAGGCTGACCACCGCCAGCAGGCCCGCCAGCGCGCGCAGCAGCCAACCCCGCACGGCGATGGCGGCGACGGCCGCGGCCAGCAGGAGCAACGCCAACGGCAGCAGCGCCGTCGACCACGCGCCGCCGGCCAAGGTCACCTGTTTGGGCGGCCCCAGCCCGTCGAACGACCGGATGACGACCCACGGCAGGCGTGAGGCCAGCCACAACGTCCCGGCGGCAATCACCAGCACCGCCTGGGCAATCCGGATCAGCCACCGGCTCTTCGGCCGGCCGGTGTCCGCGCCCGTCTCACTCATCGCCGCTGGGGCCGGGTTCGGTCAGCGTCTCGGCGGCCGCGATCGCGCTCAGCACCGCGCGGGCCTTGTTCGTCGCCTCGGTGTACTCGTAGGGACCGTTGGAGTCCGCGACCACCCCGCCACCGGATTGCACGTAGGCGGTGCCGTCGCGCATCAGGGCGGTGCGGATGGCGATCGCGAAGTCGGCATTGCCGGCGAAGTCCAGGTAGCCGACCACGCCGCCGTACAGGCCGCGGCGCGTCTTCTCCACCTCTTCGATGAGCTCCATGGCGCGGACCTTCGGTGCGCCCGACAACGTGCCGGCCGGAAAACAGGCCGTCACCGCGTCCAGCGCGGTGCGGCCCTCGTCGAGCGTGCCGGTCACCGTCGACACCAGGTGCATGACGTGGCTATAGCGTTCGATGTGGCTGTAGTCCTCGACGCGCACCGTCCCCGGCGCGCAGACCCGACCCAGATCGTTGCGGCCCAGGTCGACGAGCATCAGGTGCTCGGCGCGTTCCTTCTCGTCGGCCAACAGCTCCTTTTCCAGCAGCTGATCCTCTTCCTCGGTGTCCCCGCGCCACCGGGTGCCGGCGATCGGATGGGTGGTCGCGGTGCCGTCGGCCACGGTGACCAGCGCCTCCGGACTGGAGCCGACGATCGAAAAGTCCGTTCCGCCAGCACCATTCGGTACCTGCAGCAGATACATGTACGGGCTCGGGTTGGTGACCCGCAACATCCGGTAGACGTCGATCGGGTCGACGTGGGTGTCCATTTCGAACCGTTGCGACGGCACCACCTGGAAGGCCTCACCCGCGGCGATCTGGTCGACCAGGTAGTCGACGATCTTCCCGTACTCCTCCACGCTGCGCTGCGCGCGGTAACACGGCTCGGGCCGCTCGAACGTGCCGACGGTGGACGGCAACGGCTGGCCCAGCGCCGCCGTCATCACGTCCAGGCGGGCGATCGCGTCGTCGTAAGCCTCGTCCACCCGCTCGTCGGTCCCGTTCCAGTTCACCGCGTTGGCGATCAGCGTGATCGTGCCCTCGTGGTGGTCGACCGCCGCCAGATCCGTAGCCAGCAGCAGCAACATATCGGGCAGCTTGAGGTCGTCGACGGCCAGCTCGGGCAGCCGTTCCAGGCGCCGCACCATGTCGTAGGCGAAGAACCCGACCATCCCGCCCGACAGCGGCGGCACCCCGTCGAGCGGGCCGGTGGCCAGCAGCTCCAGCGTGGCGCGCAGGGCCTGCAGCGGGTCACCCCCGGTCGGCGCGTCCTGTGGCACCACGCCCAGCCAGACGGCCTCACCGTCGCGCACGGTCAGCGCCGACGGCGCCCCGGCGCCGATGAACGACCACCGCGACCAGGAACGGCCGTGCTCGGCCGACTCCAGCAGGAAGGTGCCCGGGCGGTTGGCGGCGAGTTTGCGGTAGGCCGACAGCGGCGTCTCGCTGTCGGCCAGCACCTTGCGGGTCACCGGAACCACGCGGTGCTCGGCTGCCAGCTGGCGGAAATCCTCTCGTGAGGTCGTCGCGGCGAGGTGGGCGTGCACCGAACCATCCTCCCAGACGGGTTGCTGCGCTTAGGGCCAGCCCGACGACGATGCAGCCCGGGACGGGGTGAGGAGGAGTCGGGCCATCGGACCCAGCCCGACGACGATGCAGCCCGGGACGGGGTGAGGAGGAGTCGGGCCATCGGACCCAGCCCGACGACGACGGCGGCGGCGTAGCGTGTCCGCCATGAAACCTGGTGACACCGTCGCGGACTTCGAGCTACCCGATCAGACCGGGACGCCCCGCAAGCTCAGCGAACTACTCGCCGGCGGGCCGGTGGTGCTGTTCTTCTACCCGGCCGCGATGACGCCCGGCTGCACCAAGGAAGCGTGCCACTTCCGCGACCTGGCCGCCGAATTCGCCGCGGCGGGGGCCAACCGGGTGGGCATCAGTGCCGACGCCGTGCAGAAGCAGGCCAAGTTCGCCGACCTGCAGAAGTTCGACTACCCGCTGCTGTCGGACGCCGACGGCACCGTCGCCACGCAGTTCGGCGTCAAGCGTGGCCTGCTCGGCAAGCTGATGCCGGTCAAGCGCACGACGTTCGTCATCGACACCGACCGCACGGTGCTCGAGGTGATCTCCAGCGAGTTCAACATGGACAGCCATGCCGACAAGGCGCTGGCCACGCTGCGCGCCCGGACGTAACCGTCAGGGGCTGATCGCCAGGAACACGTAGGCGGCCAGCAGCACTAGATGCACCTCGCCCTGCAGGCGGGTCGCCCGCCCGGGCACCACCGTCAGCACGCTGATCACCACCGTCAGGGCGAGCAACACGAGCTGGATGGCACCGAGGCCGAGCACCAGCGGCCCCTTGAGCCAGATCGACGCCAGCGCGATCGCCGGAATGGTGAGCCCGATGCTGGCCATCGCCGACCCGTACGCCAGGTTCAGGCTGATCTGGATGCGGCCCTGGCGCGCCGCCCGCACGGCCGCCAGCGTCTCGGGCAGCAGCACCAGCGCGGCGATGATCACGCCCACGAACGATTGCGGAAAGCCGACCGCGGTCACCGCCTTCTCGACCGCCGGCGACTCCTCCTCGGCCAGCCCCACCACCGCCACCAGCGCGCCGAGCATCAACCCGAGGCTCGTCAGCGCCGCGCGGGTGGTCGGCGGATCGGCATGGCTTTCGTCCGCGAACAGGCTCTTCTGCCCCTTCTGCGCGATCGGCAGGAAGAAATCGCGGTGCCGCACCGTCTGGGTGAACACGAACACCAGGTACAGCAGCAACGAGGCGACCGCGGCGAAGATGAGCTGTCCGGGTGAGAACTCCTTGCCCACGGCCGTGGTGGTGAACGCGGGCAGCACCAGGCTCAGCGTCGCCAGGGTGGTCACCGTGGCCAGCGCGGCGCCGCTGCCTTCGGCGTTGAACAGCGTCACGCCGTAGCGCCGGGAACCGAGCAGCAGCGACAGCCCGGCGATCCCGTTGGTGGTGATCATCAGCGCGGCGAAGGCTGTGTCGCGGGCCAGGGTGGCCGTCTCGTTGCCCCCGGACGCCATCAGCTCGACGATCAGGGCCACCTCGATGACGGTCACCGCGGCCGCGAGCACCAACGACCCGAATGGCTCACCGACGCGGTGTGCGACCACCTCCGCGTGATGCACCGCCGCAATCACCGCGCCGATGAGAAACAGCGCCGCCACCCCGACCAGCACCGGTCCGAGACTCTCGCCCCAGATCAAAACCAGCACGACGACGGAAAGCACCGGCACAACGACGTTCCAGGACGACCATTTCGACATTGACCGCCATTCTTGTCGAAGTCATGCGCCCACGCCTGCGGAAAGTGACCCTAGACACGCCTGGTCACGCTTGTCGGGTCGGTGCCGGGCTGATTCGTCGGCTCAACGCTCGGGCTCGAGCAGCACGTCGGCATCGAAGCAGCTGTGATCCCCGGTGTGACAGGCGGCGCCGACCTGGTCGACCGTCAGCAGCACGGTGTCGCCGTCGCAGTCCAGCCGCACCGCGTGGACGTACTGGGTGTGGCCGGACGTTGCCCCCTTGATCCACTGCTCACCGCGGGAGCGTGAATAGTACGTCGCCTCACGGGTTTCCAGGGTCCGGGCCAGCGCCGCGTCGTCCATCCAGGCGACCATCAGCACCTCGCCGCTGCCGCGCTCCTGCACGACGGCGGCGAACAGGCCGTCGGCGTTGCGCTTCAGCCGCGCGGCGATCTGCGGGTCGAGCGTCATCGCACGGTGATCCCTTCTGCGGCCATGGCGGCCTTCACCTGGCCGATCGTCAGCTCCCGGAAGTGAAATACGCTGGCCGCCAACACCGCATCGGCGCCGGCCGCAACCGCGGGCGCGAAGTGCTCGGCCGCCCCGGCGCCGCCGCTGGCGATGACGGGCACCGTGACCGCCGACCGCACCGCCTGCAGCATCTCCAAGTCGAATCCGGCCTTGGTGCCGTCGGCGTCCATCGAATTCAGCAGGATCTCCCCCACCCCCAGATCGGCTCCGCGCGAAGCCCACTCGACCGCGTCCAGCCCGGTGCCCTGGCGCCCGCCGTGCGTGGTGACCTCCCAGCCCGACGGGGTCGGCACCGCGCCCGGCGGCACCGTGCGGGCGTCGACGGACAGCACGATGCACTGGGAGCCGAACTGCCGCGCCATCTCGGCCAGCAGCTCGGGGCGGGCGATCGCGGCGGTGTTGATGGACACCTTGTCGGCACCCGCGCGCAGCAAGACGTCGACGTCGGCCACCGTGCGCACCCCGCCACCGACGGTCAACGGGATGAAGACCTGCTCGGCCGTGCGGCGCACCACCTCGAGCATGGTGGCCCGCCCGGACGACGACGCGGTCACGTCGAGAAAGGTCAGCTCGTCGGCGCCCTCGGCGTCATAGGCGGCCGCGAGTTCGACGGGATCGCCCGCGTCCCGGAGGTTTTCGAAGTTGACGCCTTTGACCACCCGGCCGCCGTCGACGTCCAGGCAGGGGATCACTCGCACCGCGAGGCCGTGCGGTTTGGGGGCCATCTCAGTAGTCCTCCGGTCGGCCGGTGGCGCGCAGGATTTCCAGGATCTCGGCGTGCGCGGCCGGACCGGCCGCCAGCGCGGAATCCGACGAGGGAGTCCACGGCTCGCCGGCCAGATCGGTGACGACACCGCCGGCGGCACGGACCAACGCCACCCCGGCCGCGTGGTCCCACACGTGGCCGCCGAAACTTATTGCCGCACCAAGTATTCCGTCGGCGACGAACGCCAGGTCAAGTCCGGTGGAGCCGTGCATGCGCAGCCGCGAGGACACCCGGCTGAGGTTCTCAAGCACCGCGATTCGGTAGCGCCCCGGGAATCGGCCGCGCGCGTCCGCGCTGAACGACCCGGCGCCAACCAGGGCGTCGGCCAAATCGATGGTGGCCAGCGGCGGCTGCGGCACCCCGTTCTTGCGCAACGGCCCGCCCGCCACCGCGGTGTAGCGCTGATCGATGAACGGCAACCAGGTCAGTCCGGCCACCGGGTCGCCGTCGTGCAGCAGGCCGAGCAGGATCCCGGCCATCGGCGATCCGGCCGCGTAGTTGAAGGTGCCGTCGACGGGATCCAACACCCACACCCACGGCGAATCGACGGCCGAACCGCCGAATTCCTCGCCGTGCACCCCGATCCCGGTGGCCTCGACGAGTGCGGCGACCACCTCTCGCTCGATCGCGAGGTCCACGTCGGTGGCGAAGTCGTTGCCCTTCTTGCGGACCGCCGAATCGGCCCGGTGCCCGGCAAGGAACGGTTCGACCGCGTCGTCGAGAATCGCCGACGCCTGCGCCACCAGCGTATGCACGTCCACGCGGCGCTACTCCGCCACCGCGGCCAGCGCCTGAGGCAGGGTGAATCGGCCCGCGTAGAGGGCCTTGCCCACGATGGCGCCCTCGATCCCGCGGCCGGTCAGGGTGGCGATCGCGCGCAGGTCATCGAGGCTGGACACGCCCCCGGAGGCGATCACCGGAGCGTCGGTGCGGTCGGCCACGGACGCCAGCAGGTCCAGATTGGGGCCGCCCAGCGTGCCGTCCTTGGTCACATCGGTGACCACGAACCGCGAACACCCTTGCCCGTCAAGGCGTTCCAGCACCTCCCACAGGTCGCCGCCGTCGGTTTCCCAGCCCCGACCGCGCAGCCGGTGCGCGCCATCGACTATCTGGACGTCCAGGCCGACGGCGACCTTGTCGCCGTGCTCCCCGATCGCCCGCGCACACCACTGCGGGTCCTCGAGGGCCGCCGTGCCCAAGTTCACCCGGGCGCAGCCGGTGGCCAGGGCGGCGGCCAGCGAATCGTCGTCGCGGATCCCGCCGGACAGCTCCACCTGCACGTCGAGCTTGCCGACCACTTCGGCCAGCAGTTCACGATTGGAGCCGCGCCCAAACGCCGCGTCCAGGTCGACCAGATGGATCCATTCGGCGCCATCGCGCTGCCAGGTCAGCGCGGCGTCCAGCGCCGAGCCGTATTCGGTTTCACTGCCCGCCTTGCCCTGCACCAGACGCACGGCACGGCCGTCGACCACGTCGACCGCGGGCAACAAGATCAACACATTCCCTCCTGTGTGCCGAGACCGCAACGCGTTACGCGCATCCCCGGACGTTGCTTGCTAGAAAGCGCTTTCGCGAGGCCCTTCACAATCCCTGGACCCAATTGCTCAACACGGCCGCGCCCGCATCCCCGCTCTTCTCCGGGTGGAATTGGGTGGCCGACAGCGGCCCGTCCTCGACCGCTGCCAGAAACGGGCCCTCGTGGGTGGCCCACGTCAGCACCGCGTCGGGCGGGCCCTCCCACTGCTGCGCGGCGTAGGAGTGCACGAAGTAGAACCGGGTGTCGGCATCGAGTCCCTTGAACAGGACGGTGCCGGGCCCGGATTCGACGACGTTCCAGCCCATGTGCGGGATGACCGGCGCCTGCAGCCGCGTGACGTAGCCCGGCCACTGGCCGCACCCCTGCGTCTCCACACTGAATTCGACGCCGCGGGCGAACAGGATCTGCATGCCGACGCAGACGCCCAGCACCGGGCGCCCGGCGGCGACCCGCTCGGCGATGATGCGCTCGCCGCCGATGTTGCGCAGCCCCGTCATGCAGGCCTCGTAGGCGCCGACGCCGGGCACCACCAGGCCGTCGGCGGCGGCCGCGGCATCGGCGTCGCCGGTCACCTCGACCGACGCGCCGACCCGCTCGAGGGCACGCTGAGCCGACCGGAGGTTGCCCGAACCGTAGTCAAGGACAACGACTTTCTTGAGTGCCGTCACAGAACCCCTTTGGTGGACGGCACATCCGACACCCGGGGGTCGGACTCCACCGCCTGACGCAGCGCGCGGGCGACCGCCTTGTACTGCGCCTCGGTGATGTGGTGCGGGTCGCGCCCGTACAGGACGCGCACGTGCAGCGCGATGCGCGCATTCATCGCCAGCGACTCGAACACGTGCCGGTTGATGACGGTGTGATACGGCACCGAGTTGCCGGCAATGGTGGTGTGCTGCAGGTGATCCGGTTCTCCGCTGTGCACACAGTAGGGCCGGCCGGACACGTCGACCGACGCGTGGGCCAGCGTCTCGTCCATCGGGATGAAGGCGTCGCCGAACCGCCGGATGCCCCGTTTGTCGCCCAGGGCCTGGCCGAGCGCCTGCCCCAGCGCGATGGCGGTGTCCTCGATGGTGTGGTGTCCCTCGATTTCGACGTCGCCCTTGGTGCGCACGGTCAGGTCGAAGCTGGCGTGACTGCCCAGGGCCGTGAGCATGTGGTCGTAGAAGGGCACACCGGTGTCGATGTCGACCTGGCCGGTGCCGTCGAGGTCGAGCTCGATGACGATGTCGGATTCCTTCGTGCGGCGCTCGATGCGCGCACGACGGGTGGCGGTCGCTGTCACGGTGCTCCTACGGGGCTGGGGGCGAGTTCGGTGGCGGCCAGCTCGGCACTGGCGCGCAGGAAGGCGTCGTTCTCCGCGGCCAGTCCGGTGGTGGCGCGCAGGTAGCCGGGGATGCCGACGTCGCGGATGAGTACGCCGGCGTCCAGATAGCGTTGCCAGGTGGCCGGCGCGTCGGCGAATTCCCCGAACAGCACGAAGTTCGCATCGCTGGGTATGACCCGAAAACCCATGCCGGCCAAGGCCGTTGAGACGCGCTCGCGTTCTGCGATCAGTGTCGCCACGCTGCCCAGCGTGTCATCGGCGTGCCGCAGCGCGGCACGGGCGGCGGCCTGGGTGAGCACCGACAGGTGATACGGCAGCCGCACCAGCAGCATCGCGTCGATCACCGCCGGGGTGGCGATCAGGTAGCCCAGCCGGCCGCCGGCGAACGCGAACGCCTTGCTCATGGTGCGCGAGACGATCAGCTTGGTCGGGTACTCGCCCACCAGCTCGACGGCGCTGGGCTGCGAAGAGAATTCGCCGTAGGCCTCGTCGACGATCAGTATGCCGGGCACCACGTCGAGCAGCCGCCGCAGGTCCGGCAACGGAACACTCTGCCCGGACGGGTTATTCGGGCTGGCGACGAACACCACATCGGGTTGACGTTCGATAACGGCGGCGACCGCGGCGTCGATGTCCAGGCCGAAATCGTCGGCGCGGGCGGCCTGCAGCCATTCGGTGCGGGTGCCGTCGGCGATGATCGGGTGCATCGAATAGGACGGGACGAAACCGATGGCGGTGCGCCTCGGGCCCCCGAAGGCCTGCAGCAGCTGCTGCAGGATCTCATTGGAACCGTTTGCCGCCCAGAGGTTTTCGACCGCCAGCGGGACGCCGGTCTGGGCGCTCAGGTAGGCGGCCAGGTCGGTCCGCAGCGCCACCGCGTCGCGGTCGGGGTAGCGGTGCAGGTCAGCGGCGGCCTCGCCCACCGACCGAACCACATCGTCCACCAGCGCCTTGCTCGGCGGATGCGGGTTCTCGTTGGTGTTCAGCCGCACCGGGACGTCCAATTGCGGTGCACCGTAAGGCGATTTGCCGCGCAGGTCGTCGCGCAGCGGCAGGTCATCCAGTGTCGGTTGGCGCGTGGGCCTGTCGGTGCTCATCGCTCGAACCTCCGCCGTACCGCTTCGCCGTGTGACGGCAGGTCCTCGGCCTCGGCGAGCGCGATCACATGTCCGGACACGTCTTTGAGCGCCGCCTCGGTGTAGTCGACGACGTGAATGCCGCGCAGGAAGGTCTGCACCGACAGTCCACTGGAGTGCCGGGCGCTGCCCGCGGTGGGCAGCACGTGATTGGATCCGGCGCAATAGTCGCCGAGGCTCACCGGCGCATACGGGCCGACGAAAATGGCTCCGGCCGAACGGATTCGGTCCGCCACTGCGGCCGCGTCGACGGTCTGGATCTCCAGGTGTTCGGCGGCGTAGGCGTTGACCACTTCTATGCCGGCGTCCAGGTCATCGACCAGGATGATGGCCGATTGGCGCCCGCCGAGTGCGGCCGTCACCCGGTCGCGGTGCACGGTGGTCTGCAGCTGGTTGGCCAGCTCCGCGTCGGTGGCGGCGGCCAGCTCCGCGCTGGGGGTGACCAGCACGCTGCCGGCCATCTCGTCGTGCTCGGCCTGACTGATCAGGTCGGCCGCGACGTGCCCCGGCTCGGCGGTGTGGTCGGCCAGGATCGCGATCTCGGTCGGGCCGGCCTCGGCATCGATCCCGACGTGCGACCGGCACAGCCGCTTGGCGGCGGTGACGTAGATGTTGCCGGGCCCGGTGATCATGTCGACGGGCGCCAGCTCGGCGCCGTCGAGGTCGGTGCCGCCATAGGCCAGCAACGCCACCGCCTGCGCGCCGCCCACGGCCCACACCTCGTCGACGCCCAGCAGCCGGGCCGCGGCCAGGATCGTCGGGTGCGGCAGGCCTTGAAACTGGCCCCGGCATTGCGCCTGCGGCGGGCTGGCCACCACCAGCGAGGCGACGCCGGCGGCCTGGGCCGGCACCACGTTCATCACCACGCTGGAGGGGTAGACGGCGTTGCCGCCGGGCACGTAGAGACCTACCCGGTCGACCGGAACCCACCGCTCGGTCACGGTCGCGCCCGGACCCAGGGTGGTCGTGACGTCGGTGCGACGCTGGTCGGCGTGCACGGCGCGGGTGCGTTCGATCATCACCCGCAGCGCGTCGGCCACCCTGACGTCCAGTTCGGCCAGGGCCTTCTCGAGCGCGGCGTCGGGCACCCGGACGGCCGGGGGCCGGACCCCGTCGAACGTGGCGCCGAACTCGAGGGCGGCTTCGGCGCCGCGCTCGGCGACGGCCTGCACGATCGGGCGGACCTTGGGCAGCACCGCCTCCACGTCGGCGCCGCCGCGGGGCAGCGCCGCCCGCAACCGGGCAGCCGTCAACTCCGCGCCCCGCAGGTCGATACGGGCCATCGGCGACGGTTGGGTGGTGCTCACGGTGTCCATTGTCCCAGAGGAACTCAAGTCGATATCCGCCCGGTACAGTGCCGGTATCGAGGCCATACCCCGCGCTGAATAGCAGAGCCGACCCAGGGAGCCGCCATGTCCGCGAAGGATCACCCCAACAACGCCCCGGGCATCCCGATGGTCTTCCCGCCCTGGTTCGAGCGGTTCCAGATCAAATACTTCAATCCGGCGCTGAAGCCGATCGTGCGGTACCTGCCCGGAACCGCGACAATCAAGCACCGGGGCCGCACGTCGGGCAAGCCCTACGAGACCATCGTGACCACGTATCGCAAGGGCAACACCCTGGCGATCGCGCTGGGCCACGGCAAGACGAACTGGGTGAAGAACGTGCTGGCCGCGGGCGAGGCGGACGTCCAGTTGAGCCGCAACCGCACGGTGCACCTGATCAACCCGCGGATCCTGCCCGCCGGCTCGGACGGGGACGGCCTGCCGGGCATGGCGCGCATGCAGCTGCGCCGGATCGGCGTGTTCGTCGGCGACATCGCCTGAGGCCGGCGCCCGAAACGCCACGGCCCGCGTTGAGTGTGGCGCTGGAGCCCGCGATGCACACTCGACGGAGCGCGCACTGAATCACTACATATCCAGGCCGATGTCGAGCACCCGCACCGAATGGGTCAGCGCGCCGACGGCCAGGTAGTCCACCCCGGTCGCGGCGTACGCGGCCGCGTTCTCCAGGCTGAGCCCGCCCGAGGACTCCAGCAGCACCGCGGGTGCCCGCGCGTCGCGGCGCTGCACGGCCATCTGCGTCTGCCACACCGGGAAGTTGTCCAGCAGGATGAGCTCGGGCTTCTCGGGCAGCACCTCGTCGAGTTGCTCGAGTGAATCCACTTCCACCTCGCACGGCAGATCCGGTGCCGCCTCGCGCACGGCCCGCAGCGCTTCCACCACCGATCCCGCGGCCACCACGTGGTTGTCCTTGATCAAGGCGGCGTCACCGAGCCCCAGGCGGTGGTTCACGCCGCCCCCGACCCGGACCGCGTATTTCTGCAGGACGCGAAGGCCGGGCAGGGTTTTGCGGGTGTCGCGCACCTGGGCCTTGGTGCCGTGCACCGCGTCCACCCAGTGCGCCGTCGTGGTGGCGATCCCCGACAGGTGGCAGATCAGATTCAGCATGGTCCGCTCGGCGGTCAGCAGGCCGCGGGTCTCGGCGCGCAGCGTCAGCACCGGCTGGCCCGGGTCCAGGCGGGCCCCGTCCTCGACGCGGTCGATCACCTCGTAGCCGCGGGCGCCAAGCACCTCGTCGAGCACCAGCAGCGCGATGTCGATGCCGGCGATGACACCGGGCTCGCGGGGCACCATCGAGGCGGTCGCCACCGCCTCGGCAGGCACCGTGGCCAGGGTGGTGATGTCGGGCCCGTAGCGCAGGTCCTCGACCAGGCCCCGCTTGATGGTTTCGCGCGCCGCGGTCAGTTCGCAGTCGGACATCGTGGTCATACGACCGCCGCCAACGCCTCCACCAGCACCGCGTCCTGGTCGTCGGCCAGGCGCAGCACGTTGCTGCGCCCCAGCTCGGACGCGGTCTGCGGATATTCCTCGCGGTGATGGCAGCCCCGGCTCTCGGCGCGGGCCAGGGCCGCGGCCGTGACCGCGCGGGCGGCGACGGCCAGCGCGACATCCTCGAACTCGCGGCGCCCGGACACGGGACGCGGCGGCGCCTGCGACAGGAGGGTGGACAGCCGGGTCAGCCCGGCGGCATCGCGCACCACCGACGCGTCGCGGCTCATCGCGCGCTGCAGCTCGGCGCGCTCGGGAGCGGCGTGGACGAGCGGCTCGGGCGCGACCGCGTGCACCCGCCCCGTCGTCGCGGCGTGCGCGGCCGCCGATTTGCCGGCCCGCCCGCCGACCACCAGACCTTCCAGCAGGCTGTTGGACGCCAACCGGTTGGCGCCGTGCAGTCCGGTGCGCGCCACCTCGCCCGCGGCGAACAACCCGGGCAGTTCGGTCTGGCCGTAGACATCGGTCACGATGCCACCGCAGCTGTAATGCGCCCCGGGGACAACCGGGATGGGTTGCCGGACGGGGTCGATGCCGGCGGCCCGGCACGCGGCGGTCACCGTCGGGAACCGGTTGGCGAAGTCGCCGATGTGGCGTGCGTCGAGGAAGACGCAGGCGTCGCCGGTGGCCTTCAGCCGGGCGTCGATGGCCGCGGCGACGACGTCGCGGGGCGCCAGGTCCCCCATCGGGTGAACACCGGCCGTCACCGAATCACCTTGCCGGTCAACCAGTTTCGCACCCTCACCGCGGATGGCCTCGGTGACCAGCGGCCGCCGCCCGCTGGCGGCATCGGGGGCGAAGAGCATCGTGGGGTGGAACTGGATGAACTCGAGATCGCTGACCGCGACACCGGCCCACAGGCCCAGCGCGATGCCGTCGCCGGTGGAGCCCTCGGGGTTGGTGGTCGCGCCGTACAGGTGCCCGAGGCCGCCGGAGGCCAGGATCACCGACGGCGCGCTGATGATTCCGTACCCGTCGGGCGTGCCGACCAGGACACCGGTCACGGCCGCACCGTCGTGCAGCACCCGCAGCCCCACATGGGCGGTGCGGATGTCCAGGGTGCGCGCGGCGTGGTCGAGGGCGCGCTGCACCTCCGCGCCGGTGGCGTCGCCGCCGGCATGCACGATGCGGCGCCGGGAGTGTCCGCCCTCGCGGGTGAGCGCCCACTTGCCCGGCGCGGCTTCGTCGAAACGTGCTCCGTCGCCGACCAATTCGGCGACGGCCGCGTATCCGTCGGCGACGATGGAGTAGACCGCCTGGGGGTCGCACAGACCCGCGCCCGCGACCACCGTGTCGGCGACGTGGGCCTCCACCGAATCGTCATTGTCGGGCAGCACCACCGCGATGCCGCCCTGCGCGTAATGCGTCGCGGTCGCCCCGCGGACCTGGTGGGCCTTGCTCAGCACGACGACGCTGCGCCCGGCGCGGTGCGCGGCCAGCGCGGCGGCCAATCCCGCGACGCCGGTACCGACGACGACGACGTCGGTACTGTGCGTCCACTGGGGACGGGCGGTCACTCGCCACCGCCCGGCTGGCCGATTTCGATCATTCGCTGCACGCTGCGCCGACCGGCGGCGGCGACGTCGGGATCGACATCGACCTCGTCGGCACCCTCGACGAGGCAGCGCAGCAGCGCGGCCGGGGTGATCATCTTCATGAACTTGCAGGAAGCGCGGTCGTTGACCGCGCGGAAATCGACTTGCGGTGCGGCCCGGCGCAATTGATAGAGCATGCCGACCTCGGTGGCGACCAGCACCTTGCGTGCGTTGGTCTGGTTGGCGGCCTCCAGCATGCCGCCGGTGGACAGGATCTTCACCCGGTCCGGCGGGAAGGCGCCTTCGCCCGCGAGATACAGGGCCGAAGTGGCGCAACCACATTCAGGATGCACGAACAGTTCGGCATCGGGGTTGGCGCGGGCCTGGTCATTGAGCTCGTCGCCGTTGATCCCGGCGTGCACGTGGCATTCGCCCGCCCACACGTGCAGGTTCTCGCGACCGGTCATCCGGCGGACGTGTGCGCCGAGGAACTGATCCGGGCAGAACAGCACCTCACGGTCGGGGTCGATGGACTCGACCACCTCGACCGCGTTGGACGAGGTGCAGCAGATGTCGGTGAGCGCCTTGACCGCCGCCGTCGTGTTGACATAGGAGACGACGACCGCGCCGGGGTGTTCGTCCTTCCAGGCGCGCAGCTCGTCGGCGGTGATGGAATCGGCCAGCGAGCAGCCGGCGCGCTGGTCCGGGATGAGCACGGTCTTGTCCGGGCTCAGGATCTTGGCGGTCTCGGCCATGAGGTGCACGCCGCAGAAGACGATGGTGTCCTCGGGCGCCTCGGCGGCGATCCGCGACAGCGCCAGCGAGTCGCCCACGTGGTCGGCGACGTCCTGGATCTCGGGCAGCTGGTAGTTGTGCGCCAGTACCGTGGCGCCGCGCAGCTTGGCCAGGCGGCGAATCTCGGCGGCCCATTGCTCATCGCCGGCGACGCCGGCGTACCCGGCTGGTGAATTCGTGATGTCGGCGACCATGTCTTCGGCGAGCGTGTCCATGCGATTGATAACCGTCATGGTGGCTCCTTTCAGCCCAGGAGGTTTTCGACTTATAATCGAAAACATGGCCCATGGTAGCACCGCTCACGAAGTGCTCGCGGTCGTGTTCCAGGTTCGCGAAGTGACCGCACAGGTTACGAAGGGACGCCGGGCGGCGAAACCGCAGTTGAACGTGCTGTTATGGCAGCGCGCCCGGGAGCCGCAACAGGGCACGTGGTCGTTGCCGGGCGGGCAGTTGCGCAACGACGAGGACATGATCACCTCGGTCCGGCGCCAGCTGGCCGAGAAGGTCGACCTCAAAGAGCTGGCCCACCTGGAACAGCTTGCGGTGTTCTCCGACCCGCACCGGGTGCCGGACACGCGCGTGATCGCGTCCACTTTCCTGGGCCTGGTGCCCTCCCCCGCCAGCCCCGAGCTGCCGCCGGATACCCGCTGGCATCCGGTGAACTCGCTGCCGCCGATGGCCTTCGATCACGGTCAGATGGTGGACAACGCCCGCACCCGGCTGATCGCCAAGCTGTCCTACACCAATATCGGCTTCGCTTTGGCGCCAAGGGAATTCGCGCTTTCCACGCTGCGCGACATCTACGGCGCCGCGCTGGGCTATCAGGTCGACGCGACGAACCTGCAGCGGGTGCTGGCCCGGCGCGGCGTCATCAGGGCGACCGGCACCATCGCACAATCCGGGCGCAGCGGCGGGCGTCCGGCCGCGCTGTACCGGTTCACCGACGCGGCGTTGCGGGTCACCGACGAGTTCGCCGCGCTCAGGCCGCCGGGGCTGCCAGGCTAGGCTGGCGGAAGGGCGTCATCGGGCGGCGCGGGGGCGATTGAACTTTCAGTGGCGTTCTGGCCTGGCCACAGTGACGAGAAGTCGCTCACACTGCGGCGATTACGTTTTGGTTACCCGCTGTTCGTGCGCGAGAATGCCGGGTGGCCACGAAGGGAGCCTCAATGGCTGAGCTCGGCAACCTCGCAGGCACGCAGGGCGCGGAATGGATCGCCCGGCCGCCGCACGAGGAACTGCAGCACAAGGTGCGTCCGCTGCTGCCCTCGGACGACCCGTTCTATCAGCCGCCGCTGGGCTTCCAGCACGCCGAGCCCGGGACCGTGCTGCGCTCGCGCGACGTCGAGCTGGCGTTCCTCGGCCTGATCCCGCAGCCCATCAAGGCCATCCAGCTGCTGTACCGGACCATGGACATGAACGGCGAGCCGGAGGCCACCGCCACGACGGTGATCGTCCCTGCCGAGCTGGCTCCGGGCCAGTCCTGCCCGCTGCTGTCGTACCAGTGCGCGATCGACGCCGTCTCGTCGCGCTGCTTCCCCTCCTACGCGCTGCGGCGCCGGGCGAAGGCGCTGGGCGCCATCGGACAGTTCGAGCTCTTCCTGATCGCCGCCGCCGTGGCCGAGGGGTGGGCCGTGTCCGTGCCCGACCACGAAGGCCTGCGCGGCCTGTGGGGCGCGCCGTACGAACCGGGCTACCGCGTCCTGGACGGCATCCGGGCCGCGCGCAACTCGGAGCGCCTCAACCTGTCCGCCACCGCCCCCGTCGGGCTGTGGGGATACTCCGGCGGCGGACTGGCCAGCGCCTGGGCCGCCGAGACGTGCGCCGAATACGCGCCCGAGCTGGACATCGTCGGCGCGGTGCTGGGCTCGCCCGTCGGCGACCTGGGCAACACGTTCCGCCGGCTCAACGGCAGCTTCCTGTCGGGGCTTCCCGCGCTGGTGGTGGCCGCGCTCGCGCATATCTATCCCGATCTGGACCGGGTGATCCGGGAACACACCAACGAGGAGGGGCGCGCCCTGCTCGACTCGCTGGAGAAGATGACGACGGTGGAAGCCGTGGTGCGGATGGCCGGCAAGAACATGGGCGACTACCTCGACCAGCCGCTCGAGCAGATCCTGTCCACCCCCGAAGTCACCTACGTCTTCGACCACATCAAGCTGGGTGCCGCCGTCCCGACGCCGCCGGTGCTGATCGTGCAGGCGGTGCACGACTACCTGATCGACGTCCACGACATCGACGTGCTCGCGGACGCGTATTCGGCCGGCGGCGCGCACGTCACCTACCACCGCGACGCCTTCAACGAGCACATGATGCTGCACCCGCTCTCGGCTCCGATGACGCTGCGCTGGCTGACGGATCGGTTCGAAGGCCGCCCGCTGACCGAGAACCTGGTCCGCACCACGTGGCCGACGATGTTCAACCCGATGACCTACGTCGGCATGGCCCGGCTGCTCAAAATCGCGGCCAAGGTCGTCACGGGCCGCAAGATCGGCCGCCGCCCGCTATGACACCGGCGCTTCCGCGTCCCACCGGCAGCGCTTCGGAAGGCCTGGGCTCCGGCGGGAGCGCACCCAGGTCGTCGCGGGCGTCCGCGGCCGCCCGCACGGCGTAGACCAGGGCCGCGATGCCGGCCGGCCACAACAGGGTCACCGCGATCTGCAGCGGACCGGTCGAGAAGAACACCGGTGGCGCCTGCGTGACGTAGGCAACCGACGGGCTCTTCGTCAGCGGAACCGCGTCGAAGTTCAGGGCGCCGTAGCTCAGCCGGACCAGGCCGGCCCCCACCGCCGACGCCAACGCTGCCGCCGCCACCATGCCGCTCGACAGCGCGATGACCATCGCGGGCCCCCGGTGCTCGCGCCACTGCCACACCCCGACCGAGCCGACCACCGCCAGCACGGTCAGCAGCCCCAGCAGCAGGGCCGGCGCGACGAAGAAGTGCTCGGACTCGTTGCCCAGATAGTCATGGACCCGCTCGCCCGAACGGGTGAGGGCCACCACGGCGCGAATCGGCGGGACGATCCATGCCCAGACGCCGCCGATCACCAGGCCGGTGACCGCCGACCCCAGGGCGACGACCAGCAGCGCGCGCACCCGGGCCCGCCGGGAAACGGTGACGAGCGGCGTATCGGTCTTGGCCGGCTCGGTCACCGCTGCGTCTCCAGATCGCCGGAATCGACCTCACCGTGCCTCGAGCAGCGCGCGCGCCAGCCGTCGGGGCGAACCTGCACCACCATCCGGCGACCGCACGCCGCGCAGAACCGGGGAGGCTCGAGACCCAACTGAGCCGCTGTCGGCACTGTGGTGCCCCCTAATTCCCCGGTGTAGACGTTGTAGACGCCGGCGCTGACTACTGCTCCCAGGGCGCCCAAATCGCCAACCACAAGTCTCCAACCCTAGCCGCGAAGCCGGCCTACAAGCTGGCGTTGAGCCCCTTGAGGGGCATCTGCAGGTCGTCCAGCAATTCCAGGTCGGATTCGGCGGGCCGGCCCAGCGTGGTCAGGTAGTTGCCGACGATCACGGCGTTGATGCCGCCCAGGATGCCCTTCTTGGCACCCAGGTCGCCCAGCGTGATCTCGCGGCCCCCGGCGAAGCGCAGCATGGTGCGCGGCAGCGCCAGCCGGAACGCGGCCACCGACTTCAGCGCCTCGCTGGCCGGCATGACCTCCAAGTCGCCGAACGGGGTGCCGGGCCGCGGGTTGAGGAAGTTCAGCGGCACCTCGTCGGGGCCCAGCTCGGCCAGCTCGGCGGCGAATTCCGCGCGCTGCTCGAGGGTTTCGCCCATGCCCAGGATGCCGCCGCAGCACACCTCCATGCCGGCGTCGCGGACCATCGACAGCGTCTCCCAGCGCTCTTCCCAGGTGTGGGTGGTGACGACGTTGGTGAAGAACGAGCGAGCGGTCTCGAGGTTGTGGTTGTAGCGGTGCACGCCCATCGCCGCCAGCTCATTCACCTGCTCGGAGGTGAGCATGCCCAGCGAGCACGCGACGTTGATCTCGACCTCGTTGCGGATCGCCTCGATGCCGGCCGCGACCTGGGCCATCAGCCGCTCGTCGGGCCCGCGAACCGCCGCCACGATGCAGAACTCGGTGGCGCCGGACTTGGCGGTCTGCTTGGCCGCCTCGACCAGGCTGGGGATGTCGAGCCGCGCGCTGCGCACCGGCGACGCGAACAGCCCCGACTGCGAGCAGAAGTGGCAATCCTCCGGGCAGCCGCCGGTCTTCAGGCTGATGATGCCCTCGACCTCGACCTCGGGGCCGCACCAGCGCATCCGCACGTCATGGGCCAGCGCCAGCAGCTCGTCGAGGCGGTCGTCGGGCAGCTGCAGCACCCGCAGCACCTGGTCCCGGCTCAGTCCCCGGCCATCCTCCAGCACCTGCTGCCGGGCTACCGCCAGAATGTCCTCGTCGTTGCCGGTTTCGGCCGTCGGTCGAGTTGCCGCTTGAGTCACCAGGTACTCCCCTTGCCTCTTTCTCGTGCCCGCGCGTGGGGACACATCTGCCAGGTGTGATGGCAGCGGTGAATGAAAAGGTGTTCAAAGTAGGGTAACGGCCGAACTACACGACCTACCTATGGGTATACGACCATGGTGACTCCGCACGTCGAATTCGTGGCCCACCACTACCTGCTGTTGGCGGCGCCGGCGTTTCTGCCTGCGGTGATCGTCGTCGGGGTGGTCTTGTACATCGCGCTGCGCGACCGCCGGGAAGGCCGGGCGACCACCGGCGCCGGCAAGGACGCTTCCCGTCCCGACACGCCCGACAAAGAGCGTGATTGACGAGCCCTGGATCGGGGCATTAAACAAACAATCACGACCCTACTTGACGGTAATAAGCGGTTGACATCAATCGGATCCTCCGGGGCAGCCCGGCGCGGTTGGGAGGCACGACGATGCGGTCGAATGAACTGACGATTGTTGCTGAGGCGCCCGCGCGCGGCGCGGGGCTGAACCAGGTGATCGGGCTGTCGATCGCCGCGGTGGTGATCACGCTGCTGATGCTGTGGGTGGGCCACGCCCATCGCACTCATCGCATCCAGTGGCTGACCCGCGCGGCCGACAAGATGGGCGAGAAGTTCCACCGGCCCAACTGGGTGGCGCTGCCGGTCCTGATCTTCACCACATCGATCATCTGCGCGCTGTTCGGATTCATCTGGGACGTCAGCTGGCACATCGGCAACGGCCGTGACCCGGGCCCGCTGGCCAACCCGGCGCACTACTTCATCATCATCGGATTGTTCGGGGTTTTCCTGGCCGGCATGGTGTCGGTCGTCCTGCCGTTCGACAGGCCCGGTCCCGCGCCGGTGCGCATCACGCGCAACTGGCATGCCCCGGTGGGCGGCGTGCTGATGGCCGGCTGCGGACTATACGCGATGATCGGTTTCCCGCTCGACGACATCTGGCACCGCATCTTCGGACAAGACGTAACCCTTTGGGGCCCAACACATTTGATGATGATTGGCGGCGCGTGCTTTTCACTGTTCGCGGTGCTGATGCTGGAGCGCGAGGGTGAGGTCGACGAGGGCGAGCAGGTCTATCACGGCGTTGTCATCACCTTCCTGCGCTACCTGTCCTTCGGCGGGTTGTTCATCGGCTTGTCGGTTTATCAGATCGAGTTCGACTTCGGTGTTCCCCAATTCCGCCTGGTGTTCCAGCCCATGCTGATCGCCGCGGCGGCGGCGCTGGCGGCGGTCGCCGCGCGCATCACCATGGGGCGGGGCGCGGCCCTGATCGCGGCGATCTTCGCCATCGCGCTGCGCGGCGGCGTCGCCCTGCTGGTCGGGCCGATACTGGCCGCCCCGATCAACTGGTTCCCGCTGTATCTCGGCCCGGCGCTGGCCGTCGAGCTGGTCGCGCTGACCCCGGTGTTCAAGCGCCCCATCGTTTTCGGTGCCGTCGCCGGCCTGGGCGTGGGCACCGTCGGGCTCTTCCTGGAATCACTGTGGATCGCGGCGGTGTACCACTACCCGTGGCCGATCAGCATGTGGGGCGAGGCCCTGGCCATGGCCGTGCCGGTCGCGGTGCTGATGGGGATGTGCGGCGCCCTGTTCGGACTGGTGCTCACCGGGCAACGGCTCCCCGGCCGGGCCGTCGGCATCTCGGCCGTCGTGGCCACGGTGCTGGTGATCGGCGGCGCGGTGGCCAATGGCCTGCACATCGTCGTGCCGCGGCAGAACAACGCGACGATCATGCTGACCGACCTGCCGAGCGCACCCGGAAAACGCATGGTGTCGGCCGACGTTCAACTCCAGCCCGCCGACATGGTCAGCGACCATCCGGACTGGGTGACGATCCTGTCCTGGCAGGGCCGGATGGAGAACAACCGCGGCCTGCAGATCGACCGTCTCGACAAGGTCGGCCCGGGCCACTACCGGTCCACCCAACCGCTGCCGGTCTGGGGATCGTGGAAAACCCTCCTCCGGGTTCAGGACGGCTACACGATGACCGCGGTGCCGATCTACGAGCCGGCCGACGACGCCATCCCGGCACCCGAGGTTCCGGCGCTGCCGGCGATGAACCGGCCGTTCGTGCAGGAGATCACCATCCTGCAGCGCGAGCGTGACCAGAACGCCCCGGTATGGCTGTTCACCGCCGGCTCGTTCGTGGTGCTGTTCCTGACGCTGATGGTGGTCGCCGGCCTGACCTGGGGTGCGGGCCGGCTCGGCTACGCGATCACCGAGCCCGAACCCGTCGAGGACAAGCAACAGATCCCGCGGGCGGCGTGAATCCATGACCCTTCGAGGCGCTCTCATCGCAGCGTGGGCGGCCGCACTGGTCTGCGGCCTGGTCGGCTGCGCCGGTTCGACCAGTGAGTCCCCGGCCGCACCGCTGATGATCGACGTGACCATCGCCAACGGGCAGGTCACCCCGACCAACGCCACGCTGCAGGCCAAGGTGCACCAGCAGATCACGCTGCACGTGAGCAGCGACGCCACCGACGAGCTGCACGTGCACTCGACGCCGGATCACAAGTTCCAGGTCGCCGCCGCTCCCAACCAGACGTTCGGATTCGCCGTCGACGTTCCCGGCAACGTCGCGGTGGAGCTGCACCACCTGGACCGCACCATCGCAACGATCCAAGTGCAGTCGTGAGCTCCGCCGCCGCGGCGGTGGTGCTCGCGCACGGCCTCGGTGGGTCGGGTGACCTTCCGGTGCCCTACGCCTACGCGATGGTCGGGGCGGCATGGGCGCTCACCTTCACCTTCGCCCTGGTGGCGTTCGCGTGGCGGCGACCGCGGTTCGATCCGCTCAAGCCGGGACGCCCCATGCCGACGGCGCTGACGACGTTCGTCGACTCCCGGGTTACCCGGTGGTCGGCGGCCGCGCTGGCCCTGGTGTTCTCGGGGTGGGTGGTAGCCGCCGGAATATGGGGCCCCGAATCGGAGTCCAACGCGCTGCTCGGCGCGTTCTACGTGCTGCTGTGGGTCGGGCTGGTGGCGCTGTCGCTGGCCATCGGGCCGGTGTGGCGGGTGATCTCGCCGATGCGCACGGTGTATCTGCTGCTGCGCCGTGTCGTCCCGGAGCGGTTCGGCCGGCCCCGGCTGTCCTACCCCGAAGGATGGGGCTACCGCCCCGCCGCGGTCGGCCTGTTCGCCTTCGTCTGGATGGAGCTGGCCAGCCCCAATCCGGCGGCACTGGCGTGGGTGCGAACGTGGATAGCCGCCTACGCCGTGCTGATGCTGGTCGGCGCGTGGCTGTGCGGCCAGCGCTGGCTGGCCCGCGCCGACCCGTTCGGCGTGTACAGCATGGCGGTCTCCCGGCTCTCGCCCTTTCGGCGCAACCGGGACACCGCAAAGATCGTCGTCGGAAACCCGCTCGACCACCTGCCCTCGCTGCCGGTGCGGCCGGGCGTCGTGGTGCTGCTGGCGGTGCTGCTCGGCTCGCTGGCGTTCGACAGTTTCTCGTCGTCGCCGACGTGGCGCGGCTTCTCCGATCAGCTCACCCGTGAATTCGCCGCTCCCCCGACATTGGCGTCGTCGATACTGCGCACAATCGGACTGGTCGTCTTCATTTGTGTTGTGGCAGTGACGTTTTCACTTGCTGCGCGCGCCACCGGCGGGGTCACCGCGCAGCGGCGCCGCGAATTGCCCGGCGAGATGGCGCATTCAATGATCCCCATCGTCGTCGGCTACATCTTCGCGCACTACCTGTCCTATCTGGTGGAGCGTGGACAGCAAGCGGTGTTCGCGCTGGCCGACCCGTTCGGCCATGGGTGGAATCTGCTCGGCCTGGCGCATCTGCACGTGGCCTACGTCTTGTCCATGCACCCGCCGGTGCTGGCCGCGATCAAGGTGACCTGCGTGGTCACCGGGCACATCGTCGCGGTGATCGCGGCCCACGACAAAGCCCTGCGGCTGCTCCCCGCCGGCCATCAGCTCACCGGCCAACTGACGATGATGCTGGTAATGGTCGGCTACACCTTCACCGGTTTGTATTTGCTCTTCGGGGGGTAGGCGTCCGGGCGTGCGCTTCCTAACGCCATCGCGAGAAGCGGCGCGTCGAGGGCCGACCCGACACCGGGCCGGTTGATGCGTCCGACCGAATCGGTCCCCCCGGACGAACAGAACCCGGCCCGAAAGATTTGGCGTCGCCCGCGTGCGCTGTCCTGGGTCAGCATTCAGTCCAAGGTGATGCTGATGCTGCTGGTGTCGAGCCTGGCGTCGCTGGGTGTGATCGGCACCGTCGAGTACGTCGCGGCGCGCAACGCGCTGCTGCCGGCGGCTTCGGAGCGGATGACGCAGCTGCGCGAGGCGCAGAAGCGCGCGATCGAGACGCTGTTCTCGGACCTGTCGGATTCGCTGGTGGTTTACAGCCGGGGGTCCACCGCGCTGGACGCGGTGCAGGCGTTCACCACCGGCTTCGACCAGCTGGCCAACGCGCCCGTCGACCCCGGGCAGCAGCGGGCACTGGTGGACTTCTACAACGAGCGGCTGATCAAGCCGCTGGAGCGCGACACCGGCAGCAAGCTGGCCCTGGACGCGGTGCTGCCCAGCAACAACTCGCAGCGCTACCTGCAGGCGCATTACACCGTTGCGGTGCAGGGGTCTTCGAACGGGTCCGCGCCCGACGACGCCGGCGACGGCAGCGCCTGGTCGGCCGCCAACGCCCGATTCAACGACTACTTCCGCGAGATCGCCACGCGCTTCGAGTACCGCGACGCGCTGCTGCTGGACACCCGCGGCAACGTGGTCTACACCGTGCGGAAAAGCGCGTCGCTGGGCACCAACGTCCTCACCGGGCCGTACCGCCAGTCGAACCTGCGCGGCGCGTACGAGAAGGCGATGGCCGCGAACTCGGTGAACTTCGTGTGGATCACCGACTTTCAGCCGTATCAGCCGCAGCTGGGTCAGCCCATCGCATGGTTGGTCGCGCCGATCGGCCCGCCCGGCAAACCGGCCGGAGTGCTGGCGCTGCCGCTGCCGGTTGCCAAGGTGAACCGGATTATGACCGCGGACAAGCAGTGGCGGGCGGCGGGCATGGGCCAGACCGCCGAGACGTACCTGGCGGGCCCGGACGACCTGATGCGCTCCGATTCACGGCTGTTCCTGGAAGACCCGCAGCGATACCGGCGCGAGGCGCTGTCCGCCGGCGCTCGCCGCGAGACCGTCGACACCGCGATCCGCTGGGGCGGCACCACGCTGGTCCAGCCCGTCGCCACCTCGGCCGTGCGCGCCGCGCAGCGCGGCGAGACCGGAACCGTGACCGACACCGGTTATCTGGGCCGACGAGAGCTCGCGTCGTATGCCCCACTGTCGCTGCCGAATTCCGACCTGCACTGGTCGATCGTGGCGACCAGGGAAACGTCGGAGGCCAACGCCCGGGTGGCGTCGCTCACCCAGACACTGATATTGACCACCACGGCAATGGTTTTCGTCATCTGTGTGGCCGCGCTGCTGGTCGCCCAGATCTTCGTGCGTCCCATTCGCAGGCTGCAGGCCGGGGCACGCGAGATCAGCGCCGGCAACTACGACGTGTCGATCCCGGTCACCTCCCGCGATGAAATCGGCGAGCTGATGGCCGCTTTCAACGACATGAGCCGCAACCTGCAGATCAAGGAGGAACTACTCACCGAACAGCGCAAGGAGAACGACCGGCTGCTCGCTTCGCTGATGCCCGAGCCGGTGGCCCGGCGCTACCGCGACGGCGAACAGACCATCGCCCAGGAGCACCAGGACGTCACGGTCATCTTCGCCGACATCGTCGGCCTCGACGACATCTCCGGCAAACTTTCCGGCCTCGAGCTGGTGGGCATCGTC
The DNA here is from genome assembly GCF_054660795.1 of Mycobacterium sp. MUNTM1. Classification (NCBI taxonomy): domain Bacteria; kingdom Bacillati; phylum Actinomycetota; class Actinomycetes; order Mycobacteriales; family Mycobacteriaceae; genus Mycobacterium; species Mycobacterium sp. MUNTM1. Next base: position 37,707 of record NZ_BAAGDE010000012.1, on the reverse strand, counting down.
GACCAGCTGGTCCGCGAACTCGACTCGGCGGCGGAATCCCTTGGCATCGAGCCGATCCGCACCCTGCACAACGGCTACCTGGCCAGCTGCGGCCTGAACTTTCCCCGGCTGGACAGCGTCCACCGCACGGTCGAATTCGCGGTGGAGATGCAAGACATCATCGCGCGCTTCAACAGCAAGACCGGCTACCACCTGGCCCTGCGGGCCGGCATCAACACCGGCAACGTGATCAGCGGATTGGTCGGGCGATCCAGCATCGTCTACGACATGTGGGGCGCGGCCGTCAACTTGGCCCATCAGACACGCAGCAGCACAACACAATCGGGAATCTATGTCACCGCGAAGGTCTACGAGGTGATGCACGACATCCGGCGATTCACCCCGGCGGGCACCATCACCGTCGGCGGCGTGGAGCAGCAGATCTGGAAGCTCTCGGAAGGGCAGGGGCAGTGAGAACCTTCGACTCGCCATCGCTGTACTGGGCCGCCGGTGTGGTATTCGGCCTGCCGCTACTGCTGATCGCCCTCACCGAATGGCACCAGAGCCTCCTCCGCAAGGGGAGCCCGCTGGCGCGGCCCGTCCTGCTGATGCGCAGTTACCTCATCCCGCTGGGCGCCCTGCTGGTGCTGCTGGTGAATGTCGCCCAGATGCCGGCCCAGTTCACGTCGGTTCGGGTGCTGGCGACGGTGTTCGGCTTCGTGGTGCTGGTGCTGCTGCTATCCGGGCTCAACGCAACGGTTTTCGAGGGCGCGCCGCAGGGTTCCTGGCGCCAGCGGATCCCCGGCATCTTCTTGGACGTGACCCGGTTCGTGCTGATCGGGGTGGGACTGGCGGTCATTTTCTCCTACGTGTGGGGCGTGCGCGTCGGTGGCCTGTTCACCGCGCTGGGGGTGACCTCGGTGGTCATCGGCCTGATGCTGCAGAACTCCGTCGGACAGATCGTGTCGGGCCTGTTCATGTTGTTCGAGCAGCCCTTCCGGATCGGTGACTGGCTGGACACCCCGGCGGCGCGGGGCAGGATCGTGGAGGCGAACTGGCGGTCCGTGCACATCGAATCCGGCCGCGGGCTGCAGATCACCCCGAACTCGGTGCTGGCCACCACCTCGTTCACCAATCTGAGCCGCCCGCCCGGCGGACACCAATTGGCAATCACCACAACCTTTTCCGAGATCGACCCGCCGGATCGGGTGTGCGCGCTGTTGGAGCGGGTCGCGAACGCCTTGCCGCAGCGCAGGCCCAACGCGGTGGCGACGTCGGCGCCGACCGGGGGTGCCGACTATCGGGTCACCGTCGGGCTGAGGTCGCCCGCGGACGACGCGGCCGCACACGCGGCGTTTCTGCGCTGGCTGTGGTACGCGGCGCGGCGCGAGGGCCTGCACCTGAACGGCGCCGAGGACGACATCTCCACGGCCGAGCGCATCGAGCAGGCGGTGCGCACGGTGGTGGCGCCGGCGTTGCGGCTCAGCCAACCGGATCAGCAGGCCTTGGTCTCGCACGCGAAAATCGTTCGGTACGGGGCCAACGAGATCGTCGAGCACGCCGGTCGCGTTCCGGCCGGGATGACGTTTTTGATCGAGGGCGGCGTGCGGTTGACCGCGACCGCCGCGGACGGATCGGTCGTCGCGGTCGGCGCGCTGGACGAGGGCTCGTTCCTGGGTGTGACCGCCCTGACCCGCCAGCCCAACCTCTCCGACGCGCAGGCGATCGACGAGGTGACCGCGCTGGAGATCGATCGCGACCACCTGGTCGAGCTGGTGATGGACAAGCCGCTGCTGCTGCAAGAGCTGGGCCGGACCATCGACGAGCGGCGCGCCAGGGTGCAAGCTGCCACCGCGCCGGAGTTCGCGACCTCGGGCAGCTAGGTAACGGGGTGCTCGAGCTTCTTGCTGCCGTCCCAGCGGCGCAAACCCGCAAAGCTGCCGTCGATCTGGGCGGGCCGGCCCGCGATGCGCAGCGCCCTCCCGAGTTGACCGCCGGCGACGCGCCGGGCCATCGTGACGTGCGCGGTCCACTGCCCGGGCAGGCTGTTGGGCATCGGACCGGGCGACAAATGCGGCCCGCACACCCGGTGCACCTCGGCATGCAGGGCCAACAGTTCGCCGGTCGGCACCACCAGCCGCGCGAAAACCGCACTCGCGCGGCCGAATAACACCGGCGCACCGATGAGGCAGCGCAGCGGCAGCCGCTCGGTGAGCGGGCTCAGCAGCTCGTCGACGTCGGCGGCGATGCCTTCGGCCACGGCCAGCGTCACGTGCGGCCGGCTGGCCGGTGCCTGACTGGGAATTCCGGCCGCGGCCAACGCTGCCCAGACGTTTCGGATCGCCGCCTCGGTGTCGCGGTCGAAGACCAGCTCGATGGATCCGACCATCAGCCCACCAGCGAGGTGACCCAGTCGCGGTCGAACGCCTGCGCGCACAGGGCCGCGAACCCGGCGGCGTCCAGCGACGCCGCGCCTTCGGGCAGCACGGCGCGCACCGGGGCCAGCCGGGCCAGCGCGGGCCGGTTCGTCGTCTCCACCACCCCGGGCCGCCGGGGCCAGCTGCCGATGACCAAGCCCGCGCATGAAAGTTTTTGTGCGGCAATGGATTCCAGGGTCAGCGCGGTGTGGTTGAGGGTGCCCAGCGACGGGCCGACCACCACCAGCACCGCCGCGCCCAGCGCGACGGCGAGATCGCGTGCGGTGACACCGTTTTCGCCGAGTTCGACCAGCAGTCCCCCGGCGCCCTCGACCAGCGTCAGCCGCCCGGGGCGGTCCAGCTCCCCGATGAGCGTCAGCAGCTGCTCGCGGCTGGGCAACGGCATCCCCGCGGCCTCGGCGGCGGCGACCGGTGCCAGCGGCTGCGGATAGCGCCCGAGCCCGGCCAGCTCGGTCACCCCGGACAGCCGGGCCACCTCGGCGAGGTCGTCGTCTCCGTCGTCGGTGCCGGTCTGGACCGGTTTGCACACCGCCACGTCGAGGCCGGCCTGACGGGCGTGGCAGGCCAGCGCCGCGGTGGCGACCGTCTTGCCGACTCCGGTGTCGGTGCCCGTGACGACCAGAACCGTCACCGGCGCGCCTCAACCAAGGTTGGCGAGCACATCGGTCAGCACCCGGCGCGCGACCTCCAGCTCGGCGTCGTCCAGTGACGCGCGCGCGGTCAGCCGCAACCGCGACGTCCCGGCGGGCACGGTCGGGGGCCGGAAGCATCCCACCCGCACGCCGGCATCCAGGCAGGCGGTCGCGGCGGCCACCGCCACGTCCGGGTCGCCCAGGATCACCGACACCACGGCAGACTGCGGCGTCCCGGGCACGCCGCAGACCTCGGCCAGGAACGCGGCATGGCGCAACACCGCGTCCGCCCGCCACGGCTCGGATCGCAGCACGGTCAGCGCTGCCCGCGCGGCGCCCACGGCCGCCGGGGCCAGGCCGGTGTCGAAGATGAACGTGCGCGCCGCGTCGATCAGGTGGGCGCGCACCGATGCCGGCGCGAGCACCGCGCCGCCCTGGCTGCCCAGCGCCTTGGACAGCGTGGTGGTCATGACCACGTCGGGCGCACCGGCCAGCCCGGCCTCGTGCAGCAACCCGCGGCCGCCGCCGCGCACGCCCAGGCCGTGCGCCTCGTCGACGATGAGCAGGGCGCGATGCCGGCGACACACCTCGTGCAGTTCCCGCAGCGGCGCCAGCGCGCCGTCGGTGGAGAACACCGACTCGGTGATGACGACCGCGCGCTCCTCGTCGCGGGCCGCCAGCACCGCCTCCACGGCGCCGACGTCGCGATGCGGCGTCACCGCCACCCGCGCCCGCGACAGCCGGCAGGCGTCCACCAGCGAGGCGTGCGAGTACTCGTCGGAGACCAGCAGCGAACCCCGGCCCGACAGGCCGACGACCGCGCCCAGGTTGGCCGCGTAGCCGGAGGAGAACAGCAGTCCGGAGGCGGCGCCGACGTAGTCGGCCAGCTCGGACTCGAACTGCTGGTGCAGCTCGGTGTCGCCGGTGACCAGGCGTGACCCGGTCGCCCCGGCGCCCCACAGGCGCAGCGCGGCGACCCCGCCGTCGATCACGTCGGGGTGTTGGGAGAGCCCGAGGTAGTCGTTGGAGGCTAGGTCCAGCTCGGTGGCGACGGCGGGACGCGGCCGCAGTGAGCGCCGCAGCCCGGCCTCGCGGCGCTGCCGTTCCACCGCGTCCAGCCAGGCCAGCGGGGAAACCTCGATCGGTGCCTTCATCGCCCTAAAGACTACGAGAGCCGGTGATCCGGGTGACCTCGACCATCGCCGAGGTGATCTGGTCGATCTCGCCGGGCGTGCAGATGTAGGGCGGCATCGCGTAGACCAGGTTGCGGAACGGGCGCAGCCAGACTCCGTTGTCCAGCGCCGCCGGGGTGGCGACGGCCAGGTCGACCGGGCGCTCGCATTCGATCACCCCGATGGCCCCGCATACCCGCACGTCGCGCACGCCGGGCAGCGCCCGGGCCGGCTCGAGTCCGGCCGCCAGGCCGGCGCCGATCTCGCCGACCCGCGCCCGCCAGTCCTGCCCGAGCAGCACCTCGACGCTGGCCACCGACACGGCGCAGGCCAGCGCGTTGGCCATGAACGTGGGGCCGTGCATCAGCGCTCCGGCCTCACCCGTGCTGATGGTGTGGGCGATGTCGGTCGTGCACAGGGTCGCGGCCAGGGTGAGATATCCCCCGGTCAGCGCCTTGCCGACACACATGATGTCCGGGCTGACGCCGGCGTGGTCGGCCGCGAAGAGCTCGCCGGTGCGGCCGAAGCCGGTGGCGATCTCGTCGAAGATCAGCAACACGTCGTGCCGCCGGCAGATGTCGCGCAGGTCGCGCAGGTATCGCGGGTCGTGAAAGCGCATGCCGCCGGCGCCCTGAACGACGGGCTCGACGACGACGGCGGCCAGCTCGTCCGCGTGCCGGGCCAGCTGTTCCTCGAACGCCGCGCTGTAGCCGGGGTCATAGTCGCGGGGCACCTGCGGCGCGAACACCTGCCGGGCCAGGATGTCGGTCCACAACGAGTGCATGCCGCCGTCGGGGTCGCAGACGCTCATCGGCGTGAAGGTGTCGCCGTGGTAGCCGCCACGCCAGGTCATCAGCCGGTGCTTGCCGGCCCGGTTGCGGCTGCGCCAGTACTGCAGCGCCATCTTCACCGCCACCTCCACCGACACCGATCCGGAGTCGCTGAAGAACACCGTGTCCAGCCCGGCCGGGGTGAGGTCGACCAGCAGCTGGGCCAGCCGCGCCGCGGGTTGGTGGGTCAGCCCACCGAACATGACGTGGTTCATCGAGTTGAGCTGGGCCGTCAGCGCCGCATCCAGCACCGGATGGCCGTGCCCGTGGATCGCCGTCCACCAGGAGCTCATCGCGTCGAGCGCCTCGACCTGCGCGCCGTCGTGGATCAGGGTGAGCCAGGCGCCGCGGGCTCCGACGGCCACCACGGGGGCGACGGCTTCGGCGCCGATGGTGCTATAGGGATGCCACAAATGCGCGGCGTCGATCGCGCTGATCTGCTCGGGCGTCAGCCCGGCCTTGGCCGCGGGCATAGTGATCGAGGGTAAAGCAGCCGATTCGCGCAAAACTCCGACGTCGGGAAGCATGGGACATCATGGCCACGCCGCAGCAGTCCGACAGCGCGACGCCGGGACCCGAGGCGGGGCCGGCGCCGGGGCCCGGCTGGTCCAGAGACACGCACTACCCGCTGGTCGACTACGACGCCGAGGCGCCTCGGGTGATCCGGGTGCGGCTGGCGCCGTGGGACGTCGCCTGCACCGTCGTGCTGCTGATCCTGCTCGCGGTGCTGGCCACCGCGACGACCTGGCCGACGCGGCTTTTCGGCTTCCTTGCCAACGTCTGCGAGGACGAAACCTGCGGGCCGGTGCCCTACGGGCTGGACCTGTACATCCACCCGGTGGTGTGGGGCGGCATCGGTGCGGCCATGGCCGCGGCCGTCATCGGACCGGTCGTGTCGATCCTGAAGGGCTGGTACATGTCCTTTTGGCCAGTGCTGTCGCTGGCGCTGGTCATGGTCAGCTCGGTGGCCGGGTCGCTGCTGACGATGTTCAGCGAACGCTACTGGCTCTGATCGCCCCACCGGCGACGCCCGGCGGACGTGCGATTTCGTAGTGGGCTGAGACCGAAATCACAACTGCGCATGCGAGATTCGGCGCGCCAGTCACCGTCCGGTCACGGTACGACAAAAAATCCCGCGTGGACCTGGCGGCTAACAAAATCTGTTGTCAAAGTGGCTTGTGTGACTGATGTGAATACAACGGCCTGACCGCTGATTCACTTCGCAAGTGCCATGGACGGCGTCCGGCCCCAGCGTGGGGGCCTTCGCGGGTCCATGAACCGGGGGCGGACGCGCGAGGTCACCGCGTCGAGGCCCATTGAGCGCCTGGAGAGGCCAGGGAAAGGCCAGAAACATGAAACGCATCTACGCCTTCGCGATCGGTTTGGCCCTGCTCGGGGCGCCGATGGTGGTTCCCACCATCGCGACCGCCGACCCGGGCGCCAGGTCGATGGACTATCAGCAGGCCACCGATGTGGTGATCGCGCGCGGTCTGTCGCAGCGCGGCGTGCCGTTCTCCTGGGCCGGTGGCGGCATCAACGGCCCCACCCGCGGCACCGGCACCGGCATCAACACCGTCGGTTTCGACGCGTCCGGGCTGATGCAGTACGCGTACGCCGGCGCCGGCATCAAGCTGCCGCGGTCGTCGGGCGCGATCTACCGCGTCGGCCAGAAGATCAGCCCGCAGCAGGCCCGCAAGGGTGACCTGATCTTCTACGGCCCCGAGGGCACGCAGAGCGTCGCGATGTACCTGGGCAACAACCAGATGCTCGAGGTCGGCGACGTCGTGCAGGTCTCGCCGGTGCGCACCAACGGCATGACCCCCTACATGGTCCGGATTCTCGGGGCCCCGTTGCAGCAGGCGCCGGCGCAACAGGCGCCGCAGCAGCTGCCCACCCAGCAGAGCCCGCAGCAGCTGCCCGCCCAGCAGGCCCCGCTGCAGCAGAGCCCGCAACAGCTGCCCACCCAGCAAGCCCCGCTGCAGCAGACGCCGTACCAGCAGACGCCGCAGCAGCTGCCCGCCCAGCAGGCCCCGTTGCAGCAGGTTCCGACGCAGCAGGCCCCGTTGCAGCAGGTTCCGACGCAGCAGGCCCCGTTGCAGCAGTCGCCGTTCCAGCAGGCGCCCGTCCAGCAACTGCCGACCCAGCAGCCGCCGTTGCAGCCGACCGGCGCCGGCATCGGCAGGTAATCTCGCCGGCCGGTCCTCGGCCGTCCGACGCCCGCCACTTGCTCCCCCGCCGCCCGGTGCGGAAGCTCTCGCGACCCGCCTGAGCAGCCGCCCCGCCGCGAGCGGTCGGGAGCGGGTGGCGGGTTTTCGGTAAATTAGCTGTCGATCATGCAGACCCCGCCACCCCCTCCCGCACCGGACGCCACCGCCGATCCGGGGGCCACGGGGGCGCATAAAGCGAGGTCGCAGCGGTTCTATCGCTATGACCTCGACGGCCTGCGCGGCATCGCAATCGCGTTGGTCGCCGTCTTCCACATCTGGTTCGGCCGCGTCTCCGGCGGCGTGGACGTGTTCCTGGCGTTGTCCGGATTCTTCTTCGGCGGCAAGGTGATTCGCGCCGCGTTGAGCCCGGCCGTGACGCTGTCGCCGGCGTCCGAGGTGGTCCGGCTCGTCCGACGACTGGTTCCGGCCCTCGTCGTGGTGCTGGCCGGTTGCGCGGTGCTGACCATCCTGGTTCAACCGGAGACCCGCTGGGAGACGTACGCCGACCAAAGCCTCGCCAGCCTCGGTTACTACCAGAACTGGGAGCTGGCCAACACCGCCTCGGACTACCTGCGGGCGGGCGAAGCGGTCAGCCCGTTGCAGCACATCTGGTCGATGTCGGTGCAGGGCCAGTTCTACGTCAGCTTCCTGGTGCTGATCGCCGGCCTGGCCTTCCTGTTCCGGCGCCCGCTGGGCGCCCGGCTGCGGACCGTGATCCTGGTCGTGCTGACGGCGCTGACGGTGGCCTCGTTCGTCTACGCGATCGTCGCGCACCAGCAGGACCAGGCGGCCGCCTACTACAACACCTTCGCGCGGGGCTGGGAGCTGCTGCTGGGCGCGCTGGTCGGCGCGCTGGTGACCCGAGTCCGCTGGCCGATGTGGGTGCGGACGATGGTGGCCACGGTCGCACTCGGCGCGGTGCTGTCCTGCGGGGCGATGATCGACGGCGTGCAGGAGTTCCCTGGCCCGTGGGCGCTGGTGCCGGTCGGCGCCGCCATGCTGCTGATCCTCGTCGGGGCCAACCTGCGGGGCGAGCGGTTGCCGCTGCCCAACCGGATCCTGGCGACGCGCCCGCTGGTGGAACTGGGCGCCATGGCGTATGCGCTCTACCTCTGGCACTGGCCGCTGCTGATCTTCTGGCTGTCCTACAGCGGCCACAAGCACGCCAACTTCATCGAAGGGGCGGTGCTGCTGCTGGTGTCCGGCGTGCTGGCCTATCTGACCAACCGGCTCGTCGAGGACCCGTTGCGCTACCGCAAATCCTCGAAGCCCGCGCCGGCGCCGACCACCCGGCCGTGGCCGACGCGCCTGGCCCGGCCGACGATGGCGCTCGGATCGGCGATCGTGCTGCTGGGCGTGACGCTGACCGCGACCTCGTTCACCTGGCGCCAGCACGTCACCGTCTTGCGATCGGCCGGCAAGGAACTCAGCGTCCTCAACCCGCAGGACTATCCCGGCGCGCGTGCGCTGACCGAACGCTTGCGGGTGCCTGCGCTGCCGATGCGGCCCTCCGTCTTGGAGGTCAAACAGGACCTGCCCGCCACCACCCGGGACGGCTGTATCAGCGACTTCGTCAACCCCGCGGTGGTCACCTGCACCTACGGCGATGTGGCCGCCGACCGGACCATCGCGCTGGCCGGTGGGTCACACGCCGAGCACTGGCTGCCCGCGCTGGACATCCTGGGCAAGACGCGCCACTTCAAGGTCGTGACGTATCTGAAGATGGGCTGCCCGCTGTCGACCGAGCAGGTCCCGCTGATCATGGGCAACAACGCCCCCTACCCGCAGTGCCGCGAATGGGTGCAACGCACGATGACCAAGTTGGTCACCGACCGGCCCGACTACGTCTTCACCACCACCACCCGGCCGTGGAACATCAAGAGCGGCGACGTCATGCCCGCCACCTATATCGGGATCTGGCAGACGTTGTCCGACAACAACATTCCGATTCTCGGGATGCGAGACACCCCGTGGCTGGTGAAGAACGGACAACCGTTCGACCCGGCGGACTGCCTGGCCAAACGGGGCGGCACCGCGCAGTCCTGCGCGATCAAACGTTCCGACCTGCTTTCGGACCGCAACCAGACGCTCGACTTCGTCGGGCAGTTCCCGCAGCTCAAGGTGCTCGACATGTCGGACGCGATCTGCCGCACCGACGTGTGCCGCCCGGTCGAGGGAAACATCCTGATCTACCACGGCGCCCACCACCTGACCCCCACCTATGTGCGGACCATGACACCGGAATTGGGCCGCCAGATCGCCGAGGCCACCGGCTGGTGGTGACCCGCCTTACTCCTGGCCGCTTACCCGAGTGAGCGCAACCGCGCGCGGATAAGGTCGATAGGTGTCAACCAACAGTCCCGCTTCAGAAGCAGGCGGTAACCACCAACCCAAGCTCGCCACCGTCTGGCCGGGAAATCCGTATCCGCTCGGCGCCTCCTACGACGGCGCGGGGACCAACTTTTCGTTGTTCTCCGAAATCGCCGAGAAGGTCGAGTTGTGCCTGATCGACGACCAGGGCAGCGAGTCACGGATTCCACTGGACGAGGTGGACGGATTCGTCTGGCACGCCTATCTGCCGAACATCAACCCCGGCCAGCGCTACGGTTTTCGGGTCTATGGGCCTTGGGATCCGGCGGCCGGTCACCGCTGTGACCCGAGCAAGCTGCTGCTCGACCCCTACGGCAAGGCTTTCCACGGCGACTTCACGTTCGGCCAGGCGCTGTTCTCCTACGACATGAAGGCGGTCGAACCGGGCGGGCCCAACGCCGACGGCGCCGACCCGGGGACTCCGCCCATGGTCGATTCGCTGGGCCACACCATGAACAGCGTGGTGAGCAACCCGTTCTTCGACTGGGGATCCGACCGCGCACCGCTGACCCCGTATCACGAGACCGTCATCTACGAAGCCCACGTCAAAGGGATGACGCAGACCCATCCCAGCGTCCCCGAGGAGCTTCGGGGCACCTATGCCGGCCTGGCCCACCCGGCGATCATCGACCACCTCAAGTCGCTGCGGGTCACGGCCATCGAGCTGATGCCGGTACACCAGTTCATGCACGACTCGCGGCTGCTGGACCTGGGCCTGCGAAACTACTGGGGCTACAACACTTTCGGGTATTTCGCCCCGCACAACCAGTACGCGGCCAACCGCACGTCCAGCGTCGCCGAGTTCAAATCCATGGTGCGCAGCTTCCACGAGGCCGGCATCGAGGTGATCCTCGACGTGGTCTACAACCACACCGCCGAGGGCAACCACCTGGGGCCGACCATCAATTTCCGCGGCATCGACAACGCCGCGTACTACCGGCTCGTCGACACCGACCTGCGGCTGTACAAGGACTACACCGGCACCGGCAACAGCCTTAACCCGCGCCACCCGCACGTGCTGCAGCTCATCATGGACTCGCTGCGCTACTGGGTGACCGAGATGCACGTGGACGGGTTCCGTTTCGACCTGGCCGCCACGCTGGCCCGCGAACTGCACGACGTCGACCGATTGAGCGCGTTCTTCGATCTGGTGCAGCAGGATCCGATCGTCAGCCAGGTCAAACTGATCGCCGAGCCGTGGGACGTCGGCGAGGGTGGCTACCAAGTCGGGAACTTCCCGGGTTTGTGGACCGAGTGGAACGGGAAGTATCGCGATACTGTGCGCGATTACTGGCGGGGCGAGCCCGCAACCCTGGGCGAGTTCGCTTCCCGGTTGACCGGGTCGTCGGACCTCTACGAGGCGACCGGTCGCCGCCCCAGCGCCAGCATCAACTTCGTCACCGCGCACGACGGATTCACCCTCAACGACCTGGTGTCCTACAACGAAAAACACAACATGGCCAACGGGGAGGACAACCGGGACGGGGAGAGCCACAACCGATCGTGGAACTGTGGCGTCGAGGGCCCCACCGACGACCCCGACATCACCGAGCTGCGCTACCGCCAGATGCGCAACTTCTGGGCGACGCTGATGCTCAGCCAGGGCACGCCGATGATCGCCCACGGTGACGAGTTCGGGCGTACCCAGAACGGCAACAACAACGTGTACTGCCAGGACTCCGAATTGTCTTGGATGGACTGGTCTTTGGTCGACAAGAATGCCGACCTGCTGGCGTTCGCCCGCCGGGTGAGCACGCTGCGCAAGCGGCATCCGGTGTTCCGGCGGCGCCGGTTCTTCGAGGGTGAGCCGATCCGGACCGGCGACGAGGTGCGCGACATCGCCTGGCTGAATCCGAGCAGCCGCGAGATGACGCACGAGGACTGGGGCGAAAGCATTCACAAGTGTGTGGCGGTGTTCCTCAACGGCGAGGCCATCAGCGCACCCAACGCACGCGGGGAGCGGGTCGTCGACGACTCATTCCTGTTGTGTTTCAACGCCGGTGAAGAACCGGTGGAATTCGTGACGCCGAACACCGACTATGCGAAAGAGTGGACCGTGGAACTGGACACCAACGAACCGACGGGCCGCAAAGAGGGAGCCGACCAGGTGGTGACCGCAGAGGAGAAGGTGTCGTTGCCCTCGCGGTCCCTGCTGGTATTGCGTAAGACGCAGTGACGCATGGCTTTACCCGTCATCTCCACCTACCGGCTGCAACTGCGAGGTGAGTCCAGCGGGTTCGGGTTCACCTTTGCCGACGCGGAGAACCTGCTCGACTACCTGAACGACCTCGGGGTGTCGCACCTGTACTTGTCCCCGATCATGACCGCGACCGAGGGGTCGAGCCACGGCTACGACGTCACCGACCCCACGACGGTGTCGCCGGAGATCGGCGGCCGCGAGGGCCTGGCGCGACTGTCGGCGGCCGCGCGGGCGCGCGGCATGGGCCTGATCGTGGACATCGTGCCCAACCATGTGGGCATCGACTCGCCTCAGCAGAACGCCTGGTGGTGGGACGTCCTGCGGAACGGCCGTTCTTCGCCCTACGCAACGTATTTCGACATCGACTGGGACCTCGATGACGACGGCCGCATCGTGTTGCCGGTGCTGGGCTCCGACGACGACGCCGCCGGCCTGTCCGTCGAGGGGGACCAGTTGCGCCTGGGCGATCTGGCGTTCCCGATCGCACCGGGCACTGCGGAGGGCAGCGGCCCCGAGGTGCACGACCGCCAGCACTACCGGCTGGTGGGCTGGCGCAACGGCGTCTGCGGCTACCGCCGCTTCTTCTCGATCACCTCGCTCGCGGGGCTGCGTCAGGAAGACCGCGCGGTCTTCGACGCCACGCACGCCGAAGTCGGGCGGTGGTTCGCCGAGGGGCTGGTCGACGGCATCCGCATCGACCACCCCGACGGGCTGTCCGACCCGTGTGGCTATTTGGCCTGGCTGCGTGAGCTGACCGGCCCGGACGCCTGGATCGTGATCGAGAAGATTTTGGCCGTCGACGAGGCGCTCGAGCCCACCCTGCCCATCGGCGGTACCACCGGTTACGACGTGTTGCGCGAAACCGGCGGCGTCCTGATCGATCCCAACGGGGCCCCGGCGCTGACCGCGCTGGTGGAGTCGGCCGGCGTGGACTACCAGGCGATGCCGGACATGTTGGTGGACCTCAAGATCCGCGCGGCCACCGACACGTTGGCCAGTGAGCTGCGCCGACTGCGCCGCAGCATCGTGTCCACCGCCGGCGCCGACCACCCGCGGTTGCCCGAGGCGGTGGCCGCGCTGCTCACCCACATCGGGGTGTACCGCTGCGACTACCCCGGGCTGGTCGCGCTGCTGCCCACCGCGCTGGCCGAAACCCAGGCGGCCGCACCGGAGTTGGGGCCCGCCCTGCAGGTGCTGGCCGCGGCGCTGGCCCGCGGCGGCGAGCCGGCCACCCGGCTGCAGCAGCTGTGCGGCGCCGTCACCGCCAAGGCCGTCGAGGACTGCTTGTTCTACCGGGACGCCCGGCTGGTTTCGCTGAACGAGGTGGGCGGCGAGCCGCACCGCTTCGGTGTCGGCGCGGCCGAATTCCATCACAGCGCCGCCGCCCGGGCCCGGTTGTGGCCGCAGACCATGACGACGCTCACCACCCATGACACCAAGCGCGGCGAGGACGTGCGCGCCCGCATCTCGGTGCTGTCCCAGGTGCCGTCGCTGTGGACCGAGTTCCTCGCGCGCTGGGAGATCGCCGCGCCCTCCCCCGATCCGGCGACCGGACAGTTCCTGTGGCAGAACATCTTCGGCGTGTGGCCCGTCAACGGCGAGGTCACCGACGCGCTGCGCGATCGGCTGCACGCCTACGCCGAGAAGGCCATCCGGGAAGCGTCCTGGCACACCTCGTGGAACGATCCGGACACTGAGTTCGAGGGCGCGGTGCACCGGTGGCTGGACACCGTGCTCGACGGCCCGGTGGCCGGCCAGCTGACGGAGCTTGTCGCCCAACTCAATCCGCATGCCGCCAGTGACGCGCTGGTCCAGAAGCTGCTGGCGCTGACCGTGCCCGGGGTCCCGGACGTGTATCAGGGCACCGAGCTGTGGGACGACAGCCTGGTCGACCCGGACAACCGCCGGGCCGTCGACTACGACGCCCGACGCGCCGCCCTGCAGGCGTTGGAGCATCCGAAAATCCGGGTCGTCACCACCGCACTTCGCGTGCGCCGTAACAATCCGGACGCCTTCCTGCACGGCGACTACGTCCCGGTGGTGGCCGACGGCGACGCCGCCGATCACGTGCTGGCCTTCCGCCGGGGTGAGGACATCGTGGTGGCGGTGACCCGATGGACGGTGCGGCTGAGCGAAACAGGTTGGGGCAACACGGTTTTGCCGCTCCCGGACGGAACCTGGAAGGACGCGCTCACCGGGGTGATCGCCGATGGCCCCACCTCGGCCGCGCAGTTGTTCGCCGATCTGCCGGTGGCCCTGCTGGAGCGTCATCATGACTGAATTCCGGGTCTGGGCACCCAAACCCGCGCGGGTTCGGCTCGACGTCGAGGGCCGGGTGCACGCCATGACGCGCTCGGACGACGGTTGGTGGCATGCGACGCTGGACACCGCGCCGGATGCCCGCTACGGCTACCTGCTCGACGACGACCCCACCGTGCTGCCCGACCCGCGGTCGGCCCGCCAGCCCGACGGCGTGCACGCCCGCTCGCAGTTGTGGGATCCGGCCGCCGCGACGTGGACCGACACCGGATGGGCCGGCCGCGCGGTCGAGGGTGCGGTGATCTACGAGCTGCACCTGGGCACGTTCACCGAGGCCGGCACGTTCGACGCCGCCATCGACAAGCTGGACTACCTGGTCGACCTCGGCGTCGACTTCGTCGAGCTGATGCCGGTGAATTCCTTTGCCGGCACCCATGGCTGGGGCTACGACGGTGTGCTGTGGTACAGCGTGCACGAACCCTACGGCGGCCCCGACGGGCTGGTGCGCTTTGTCGACGCCTGCCACGCCAAGGGTTTGGGGGTGCTGATCGACGCGGTCTTCAACCACCTCGGCCCGTCGGGCAACTACCTGCCGCGATACGGGCCCTACCTGTCGTCGGCGAGCAATCCATGGGGCGAGGGCATCAACATCGCCGATGCCGATTCCGACGAGGTGCGCCGCTACATCATCGGGTGCGCGTTGCGCTGGATGCGCGACTTTCACGCCGACGGCCTGCGGTTGGACGCGGTGCACGCGCTGGTGGACACCACCGCGATCCACATCCTCGAGGAGCTCGCCACCGAAACGGACTGGCTGGCGCAGCAATTGGGGCGCCCGCTGTCGCTGATCGCCGAGAGCGACCTGAACGATCCGCGGCTGATCACCCCGCGCGATCGGGGCGGCTACGGCCTGACCGGGCAGTGGGCCGACGACATTCACCATGCCATCCACACCGCGGTGTCAGGCGAGCGCCAGGGCTACTACGGCGACTTCGGCAGCCTGGCCACCCTGGCGCAGACGTTGCGGCACGGCTTCTTTCACGCCGCCACCTATTCGTCGTTCCGGCACCGCCGCCATGGGCGGCCGCTGGACACCAGCGAGGAGTCCGGCATCCCGGCCACCCGGCTGGTCGCCTACACCTGCACGCACGATCAGGTCGGCAATCGCGCCCTGGGAGATCGACCGTCGCAGAACCTGACCGGCGGCCAGCTGGCCATCAAGGCTGCGCTGGTGCTCGGATCTCCCTACACCACCATGCTTTTCATGGGTGAGGAATACGGGGCCTCGACCCCCTTCCAGTTCTTCAGCTCGCACCCCGAACCGGAGCTGGCGCGGGCCACGGCCGAAGGACGCAAGGCCGAGTTCGCCGAACACGGCTGGGACGCCGACGAGATCCCCGACCCGCAGGATGCCCAGACGTTCGCGCGCTCAAAACTGGCCTGGGCCGAGGTCGACACCGGCAAGCACGCCCGGCTGCTCGGGCTGTATCGCGACCTGATCGCGTTGCGGCGTAACCACCCCGACATGGCCGATCCCTGGCTGCAACACCTCGCGGTCGACTACGACGAGGACGCGCGCTGGATCAGCGTCTGCCGGGGCCGATTGCGCATCGTGTGCAACCTGGGCGCCGAGCCGGTGCGGGTCCCGGTCAGCGGCGAGGTGGTGCTGGCCTGGGACGAGCCCACCGCCGATGCCGACGGCACTGTGCTACAAGGCCATTCGTTCGCCATCCTGTCGACCTGAGTGGGCTGTGGATAACTGAGTGGCGGCGCGGCGGGCTCACCCCCGATGATGCCGCCATGAGTCAATCTGAATTCGGTCACCCACTGCGACGGATCTGCTTGTGCAAGCCGGGCCGCCGCGCCACGAGGCCGGCGCCGGGCCTGCGCACCGTGCGTCACGACGTGCCGCCGTATCCCAGCGTCGAGCTGTTGTGGAGCGGCCCCGGGCCCGGCCCCGGCGACGACGACGAGGGCGCGTGAGTCGCGGCTACACGATGGCCCGCCCGGCCGGACGCACCGCCCGAACGACCGCGTCGGCGAGCGGATCGATCTCCTCGGGAGTCACGTCGGAGATCGTGATGCGGATGCCGGCCGGCGTGTTCATCCGGAACCGGCTGCCCGGTGCCGCCGCCCAGCCCGCGCCGAGCAGCCGGGATACCGCGACCGCCTCGTCGGGAACCGGCACCCACACGTTGAGCCCCGAGCGGCCGTGAGCCGCTAGACCCCGTTCGGTCAGGGCGTCGCAGAGCCGTTGGCGACGGTCGGCGTACTGCCGCTCGGCCGCGGCGACCAGTTCCCCGGCCGCGCGGTCGGACCACAGGCCGACGGCGAGCCGCTGCAGGACGTGGCTCACCCAGCCCGGCCCGAGCCGCAACCGGCCACGGACCCGCTCGACGGTGCGGTGGTCCCCGGCAAGGACGGCTACCCGCAGGTCGGGGCCGTACGCCTTGGATACCGAGCGGACGAACGCCCAGTGCGCGGTGCAGTCGGCCAGGGTGTGCAGCGGCGCCCCGGAAATGCCCGCGCAGTGGTCGTCTTCGACCAGCAACAGATCCTCGGCCCGCCGCGCCAACAGCGGGCGCAGCGACTCGGCGCGATCCGCCGAAAGTGCGGCGCCCGTAGGGTTTTGGGCTCGACTGGTGAGCACCAGGGCCCGTGCCCCGCTGCCCAGCGCCCGGGCCAGGTCGTCGGCCAGCGGGCCGTCGTCGTCGACCCGCACCGGCTCGGCCGAAAGCCCTAGTGCGGCAAGGAGATCGAGGAGGTTGGCCCAGCCCGGATCCTCGACGGCGACGCGATCGCCCGGGCGCAGATGCGCGGTGAGCGCGCGCTCGATGCCGTCCAGCGCGCCGCTGGTCACGGCCAGCTGATCGGCGGGGATCCCGTCCGCGGCCAGCGCGCGGCGGGCGAATTCCTCGAGCGCCGGCGAGAGGGCCGGCTCGCCATAGAGCACGGGATGGCCGGCGCCGGAGCCGACCCGCGAGACGCCCGCGATGGGCAACAGGTCCGGGTGCGGGTTGCCGGTCGACAGGTCGCGCACGCCCGCGGGTACGTCGAGGCCGAGCAGCGAGCGCGGGGTGGTCGCCGGCCGATCGCGCACGCGGGTGCCGCGCCGGCCGGCGGTCTCGACGGCCCCGCGATGGCGCAGCAGGCGGTAGGCCGCGGCGGCGGTGTTCGGGTTGACGCCGAGCTGGGCGGCGAGCTCGCGCACCGGCGGGAGCGCGTCGCCGGGCCCCAGGGTGCCGGCCGAGATCGCCGCCTCGATGCTGGCGGCTATGGATTCCGCGCCGGATCCGGTTATGCTGTTTTGTACTGGCACGCAATCTATTATGTACTAGCACAAACTAGAGGGCAATCTTGTGGACACCGCATACCAGCCGACGGCACGCACCACCCCGACCCGCTACCGGGAGCGCGCTTGCTACGACCGCCGCGCCATTCACGACATCCTCGATGAGGCACTGATCTGCCATCTGGGCTACTCGAGCGCCGGCCGGACGGTGGTCTTACCCACGACGCACGCCCGGCTAGACGAAACGCTCTACCTGCACGGTTCGACGGGCGGCGGCCCGTTGCTGGCGGCCAGGGCGGCCCAGACCTCGGGGTCGGGCCTACCGGTCTGCGTCACCGTCACCCTGGTCGACGGGCTGGTGCTGGCCCGGTCGGCGATGCACCACTCGGTGAACTTCCGCTCGGCGGTCGTGGTGGGTGACGCGCGCGTCGTCGACGACCCCGCGGAGAAGTCGCGGGCGCTGAGCTGCCTGCTCGACCACATCGCGGCGGGGCGCGCCGTCGACTGCAGGGCGCCCGATGGCCGCGAGCTCGCCGCGACCGGCGTGCTCGCGCTCGACCTCGTCGAGGTGTCGGCGAAGGTGCGCAGCGGTCCCCCGGCCGACGATCCGCAGGACCTTCCGCTGCCGCACTGGGCGGGCGTGGTGCCGCTGAGCCTGACGGCCGGAACGCCGGTGCCGGCCGACGACCTGACGCCCGGCACCACTGTGCCGACGTACTTACGGGAGTACCGACGCTGAGCCGCGCGCCCGTCGGGTGTTGTCCCACCATGATCCGACGAGCATCACGGTGCCGGCCCAGGCCATGGACCCGGTTCCGCGGCCCGGCGTCTAGAGCAGCAGGTACCGGTAGGCCGGCGAGCCCGGTTTCAGGGACTCGACGTGCAACTCGGTCGCACGCATCCGGGCCAGCAGACCATCCAGATCAGCCGAGGATCCCAGCTGGATGCCGACCAGCGCCTCACCGGTCTCCCGGTTGTTGCGCTTGACGTACTCGAACAAAGTGATGTCGTCGTCCGGCCCGAGCACCGTGTCGAGGAAGCGGCGCAGCGCGCCGGGCTCCTGCGGAAAGTCGACCAGGAAGTAATGCTTGAGGCCGAGATGGACCAGCGAGCGCTCGAGCACTTCGCCGTAACGCGACACGTCGTTGTTGCCGCCCGAAATCAGGCACACCACAGTGGATCCGGGCTCGATGTCGGCGTCCAACAAACCGGTGACGGACAGCGCGCCCGCGGGCTCGGCGATGATGCCCTCGTTCTGGTAGAGGCCGAGCATCGCGGTGCACACCGCACCCTCGTCGACCGCGGTGATCGACACCATGTCGCCGGCGGCCGCCAGCGCGGCGTAGGTCAGGTCGCCCGCCCGGCGCACCGCGGCGCCATCGACGAACTGGTCGACGTGGTCCAGCGTCACCGGCTCGCCGGCGGACAGCGCGGCCATCATCGCCGCGGCACCGGCCGGCTCGACGCCCAGCACCGAGGTGTTGTCGGTGCGCTCGGCGAGGTAGGTGGTGATGCCGGCGATGCAGCCGCCGCCGCCCACCGGGACGACCACCAGGTCCGGCTCGTCGTCCAGCTGATCGAGCAGTTCGACGCCGATGGTGCCCTGGCCCGCCATGGTGCGCAGGTCGTCATAGGGCGGCACCAGGGTGGCGCCGGTGCTTTGCACGTCGGCCAGCGCCGCCTCGGCGGCGAGGTCGTAGGTGTTGCCGCCCACGATCAGGTCGATGAAGTCGCCGCCGTGGTAGCGGATCCGGTCGCGCTTCTGCATGGGCGTCTTGGCCGGCACATAGACGCGGCCGTGCACCTGCAACATCCGGCACGCGTAGGCGAAACCCTGCGCGTGGTTGCCCGCCGAGGAGCACACCACGCCCGCGGCCAGCTCCGCCTCGGACAGCTGGACCAGCAGGTTGTAGGCGCCGCGCAGCTTGTAGGAGCGCACGATCTGCAGGTCCTCGCGCTTGAGGTAGACCTGCGCGCCGGTGAGCGCCGACAACCGGTCGCTGAACTGGAGCGGGGTCGGCGTGACCACCGCGGCGATCCGCTTGGCCGCGCTGTCGATGTCAGCCGCGGATAACGGCGAGACGCTCGGGTGATGGCTCAATTCGGCGGACACTGATTAATGGTGCCACGACAGCCGACCAACTCCGGAATTCAGTCGACCGGGGTCAGCACGAACACCGGGATCTGGCGGTCGGTCTTGGTTTGATACTCGGCGTAGTCCGGCCACGCCTCGACGGCACGCTCCCACCAGGTGGCCTTCTCGTCGTCGAAGACCTCGCGGGCGTCGTAATCGCGGGTCACCGAGCCGTCCTGCAGCTCGACGCGGGGGTTCTTCTTGATGTTGTGGTACCAGACCGGGTTCTTCGGCGCCCCGCCCAGTGAGGCGACGACCGCGTACTGGCCGTCGTGTTCGACCCGCATTAGCGGCGTCTTGCGCAGTTTGCCGGTCTTGGCGCCGACCGTGGTCAGCAGGATGATCGGCTTGCCCTTCATGTCGGCGGCCTCGGCTCCCCCCGACTCGGCGTATTTGTCAGCTTGCTCGCGAGACCAATCCCATGGGCTCGGCAAGTACTCCCCTTCTAGCGGCATGGCTCAACTCTAGGCGCGCGTTTCGCGGTCCCGTCGCGGCTAGCGCTCACGGCGCCGCCCCGGTGAGGTAGTGGGCGAGCACCGGGCGCAGCCATTCGGTCAGCGTCGCGTCATCCATCGCGGCCAGTGCGGGCACCCCAACGACGTTGCGCGCCATGGCGATTCCCAGAACCTGCGATCCCACCATCGCGGTCCGCTCGGCGGCGCGGTCGGGGGTGACCGTGGCCAGGGCCGGCGCCACCTTCTCGACGAACACTTCCAGGAGGGCGTCGGCGGCGGTCCGGTTGGTGGCGGCCGCGCGCAGCAGCGGCAGAAACGACCCGGCCGGATCCCACACCCGAATGAGGAACGGCACCAGGACGTCGGCGATGCGGTCGGGGGCGATGCCGGTGAGGTCCGGGAAGGTGATTTCGAGCCGCGATACCGCGGCGAACAGGTCGGCCTTGTTGCCGAAGTAGTGCATGACGAGCGCGGGGTCGACGCCGGCCTCGGCCGCGATCGAACGGATGGTGGTGCGCTCGAAGCCGTGGGTGGAGAACAGGGTCCGCGCCGCGCTGAGGATCGTCGCGCGGGTGACTTTGCCGTCGCGGGTTTTGCCGGGCATGCCGAAATTCTAGTTCAACAACCGTTGACATGGCTAGGAACTGGGCTTACGTTGACTTCAACAGTTGTTGAATCCGTTGGTCGAGGAGGCTCCGACATGACCGTGACCGTCATCCAGATCGGGCTCGATCCCGACGTGATCGATTACTCGTCACCGGAGTTCGCGCAGTTCGCGGGCCTGTCGAGGGGGGTGCTGCGGGCCGCGAACGACGACAACGTCGCGGGCCTGCGCGCCGCCGGCTACCAGGTCGACAACTGCCTGATCGACTTCGGCGCCGCCGGCGCCGAGAAGGCCGGCGAGTGGCTGCGCGCCAAGCGCTACGACGCCGTGCTCATCGGCGCCGGGATTCGCCTGGTCGCCGGCAACACGCTGCTGTTCGAGTCGATCGTCAACACCGCGCACATCACCCAGCCCGGCTGCCGCTTCGTCTTCAACCAGGCAGCGCAATCCACCCCCGGCGACATCCGTCGCTGGTTCCCGCAACCGGAAGGAGCGGTCCGATGAGTACAACCACTGTTCGCGATATCGACGTCCTGGTGGTGGGGGCCGGCCCGACCGGCCTGACCGCCGCGGGTGACCTGGCCCGCGCCGGACGGGCGGTCACGGTGCTGGAGCGCTGGCCCGCCGAAAACCCGACCAGTCGGGCGTTCGCCGTCATGCCCCGGACGCTGGAGGTCCTCGACGCGCGCGACGCGGACGACGAGCTGCTCGCGGTCGGGCAGCGCGGCCCGGACGTGACCCTGTTCGCCAAGGCCCGCCTCGACCTGACCCGCCTCGACTCGGCCTACCCGTTCGTCCTGGTCACCCCCCAGACCAACGTCGATGCGGCACTGCGCCGCTACGCCGTGGCCGAGGGGGCCGACATCCGGCGCGGCGTCGAGGTGGTCGCGCTCGAGCAGGACGCCGCGGGCGTCACCGTCACCGCCCGCCCCAAGGGCGACGGCGATCCCGCCCACCGCCAGACGTGGCGGGCGCGGTACGCGATCGGCGCCGACGGTGCGCACAGCTCGGTCCGCACGCTGCTGGGCGTCGACTTCCCCGGCGAGACGGTGCTGACCTCGCTGATGCTGGCCGACGTCAAGCTGGCGCACGGCCCGTCGCGCGGCGGGCTGGTGGTAGGCACCACTGGCGACGTACTGGGTTTCTTGGCCCCGTACAACCGCCACGACGAGGACGGCTCGTGGTACCGGGCCCTGGTCTGGGACCGCGACCACCAGCTGCCGGACAGCGCGCCCGTCGACGACGCCGAGATCATCGACGTCCTGGCCCGCGCCATGCAAACCGACTTCGGCGTGATCGAGATCGGCTGGAAGTCGCGATTCCATTGCGACGAAAGGCAAGTCGCGCGGTACCGGCACGGCCGGGTGTTCCTGGCCGGCGACGCCGCGCACGTGCACTCACCGATGGGCGGCCAGGGCATGAACACCGGTATCCAGGATGCCGCGAACCTGGCCTGGAAGCTCGACGCGGTGCTCGGCGGCGCCGACGACGCCCTGCTGGACACCTACCAGGATGAACGCCACCCGATCGGCAAGCGGGTGCTGTTGCAGTCGGGGATGATCGCCCGGGGCGCGACGCTGCACCGGCGGCCGGCGATCTGGCTGCGTAATCTGTTGGCTCCCAACCTGCTTCGGATACCTGCGGTGCAGGACTTCGTGGTCGGCAGTTTCGCGGGCACGACGTTGCGGTACGGCCGGCGCGGGCTGGTGGGTACCCGTGCCGCCGCCATCCCCCTGGTCGACGAAAGGTTGACGCACCTGCAGCGCGGCGGCGGCTTCGTCTTCATTCGCGAATACGGCACCGCCCCGGTCGACACACCCGGGATGCCGCAGGCCGAGCGCGCCGACCGCGGGCCGGCCGTGCTGGTGCGTCCCGACGGCTACATCGCGTGGGCCGGCGCGTCGGCGCAGGCGCCGGCCCGGATCAGGAACATGGCGACCGCGGCAACTACCTTGCACGCCAGGTGATTTCGTTCTAGTCCGCGTTCTCGGGTTGGTACTGAACGAACGACCGGAGGTGACGGCGGGTCTGGTGGTCTTCGGCGCCGGGCTCGCCGTCGCTGTGCCGGCCCCGCGTGTAATCGCCTTGCCACGGCACCTTCTCGTTCCCGGCGCCGCCCGCGGCTTCCTGTTCGCGGCCCAGTGCGCCGCGGGAACCGAGGAAGTGCTCGTGCTTGCGGTGCAATTCCTCGTCGGATTCGATGGGCCGAAGTTCGGGGGCGAACTCCTCCAACTCGGCACGGCGTTGCGGCACGATCATGCAGATCGGCTCGCCGACTTCGAACCGCACCGGCATGAACTCGCGGGTGAACTTCCAGTTCATGCTGAAACTCGAGCTGGACCAATCGGTTTCGACGATCCCCTCCAGTGGGGAGATGGCGTCCTTCGGATAGTTGGCCGGCCCGCGGGCCAGGAGGTTGTAGCCCGGCGGGGTGCGAAACAGGATCGGCAGGTGCCAGGTCAAGATGCCGTAGCCGAAGTGGCTCGACGGCAGGAACTGGCCGCTTTCGCGGGTGTCGGGGGCGATCATCAGGTTGGCGCGGTCGTTGCCGCCCATCCACGTCGCGGTGAACGCGCTGCGGTTGCGCACCTCCCAGCCGCTCTGGTTGGCGATCAGCATCGGCAGACACCGGTGCGGCCACCCTTGCCGTATCTCCGACATCCACTCCCGGCCGATCGGCGCGGGGCCGATCGGGGGCGCGATCTCGTGGGTGACGTACCCGATCAGCGGGCGGGACTGCCCACCGGACTTCTCACTCATCAATCCTCGCTTCACCGGCCCTATCGAACACCGCCGACCATCACCGACGTCGCCAACGCACTATCGCGACCAAACGTTAACGGTCCGTGAACCAGGCCGCCCGCGGCGAGCGGGCGCTCAGCGCGTCCTGGCCAGCTCCGCAATGGTATTCACCCGCGCGATGGCTGTGGCGATCTCGTCGGCGAACTCACGCCGCCGGCGGGCGATCTCCGGGTCCCCGAAGCCGTCGACCAGTTCGCGATGCCGCGCCAGCCGCAGCGCGGTCTTGAACAGCTCCATCGACCGCGACTCGGCGCTGGCGATCCGGCGCTGCAACTCCCATTGCTTGCCCACCTCGAGGCACTCGGCGAGAAATTCGTTCTCGTCGAACGATTCGTCGTCGTAGTCGGCGAGCCGGTCGGCGACGATGTGGTAGGCGTCGAGGAACGGACGCAGCACCAAGTGCGCCAGCAGAACGTCGGCCTTTTCCAGCAGACCACGCACGTCGCCTGCGCTCGCCGCCTTGCTGGTGTCATCCACCCGCCCGATCAGGCGCACCTCGTCGGCGAGTTCCTTCTCGAATTGCGCGCGTGCGGAGAATAAGAACTCGAATTTGAGCAACTCGCGCAGGCGCAGCGCCTCGTCGCGCACTGCGGTCGGTTGCACCAGCCCGTCGACCGAACCCTCGGCGTCCTCTGTGGCGGCGAGCAATGCCGTCTCGGCGATCGCACGGTCGACCACGATGTGAATGGCGGCGTTGCGGTAGAACGCGGCAACCAGGTGCTGCTCCGCACCGATGCCCCAGACCGGTTCGGTGCCGGCGTCGTACACGCTGACGACCCCCGAGGCGACCAACTGGTGCAGGGTCCAGCGGATGGTCGAACGGTTCGTCAGGTCGGCCGCCCCGGCCACCTTCCAGTTGCGCGCCGCGATGTAGCTCGCCAGCGGGCGCACGGTGGCCAGCACCTCGCTGATGGACAGCGAACGGTCGGCGCCCAGCAGAGCGAGGCTCACCACCGCGGTGGGGGTGACGGGCGTGGCGCGGTTGATCCGGTGCTCGACGTCCAGCGCGATGCGTTCGATCTCGGTGCTGGCGCCGGACTCTGACGTTTTTTGCAGGGCGCGTAGCTCCTCGAGGCGCTTGCGCAGCGGCAGTGGTTCGCCGAAGTCGAGGTAGGCGCGGCCGAGCCGCTCACCCTGCTGTCGCGCCAGCCGGATCAGGAAGTGGAAGTCTTCGGGCCGCTTCGTCGCGCCGTAGGCCTCGGTGGTCATGGCCTCCACCTCGTGCAGCTGGTCGTACACGATCGACGTCGGCACCAGATACACCTCGGGGCCGTCGATTTCGTCGACGGCGTCGCTGATGTACCGCAGAATCCCGAACACCGGGGGCCGCAGTTTGCCCGTCCTGGTCCGGCCGCCCTCGATGGACCAGGTCAGGTTGGCGTGGTTTTGCACCAGCTGCGCGGCGTACGCGCGTAACACGAAGCGGTAGACGGGAATGTCCTTCGTCTGGCGCCGAATGAAGATGGTTCCGGTGCGCTTGGCCCAGGCGCCCATCGGGAAGAAGTTCAGGTTGGCGCCGCCGAAGGTGAGTGCGGGCGATAACCGGTTGGCCTGGATCACCTCGGGCAGCAGCAGCCCATCCAGATAGGAGCGATGCGAAAACGCGAACGCCAGCGTGACTTTGCGGTCCAGCTTGCGCAGCTGGGCGATCTGATCCTCGTCGGTCAGCACGTCATAGGCGCGCATCAGCCAGCAACTGAAGCTTCGCCAGGCCCTTACCGCCCGCTCGTCGAGTGAGGGCGCCATCTCGCGCAGGTAACAGGCGGCCTCGGCGCGCACGCTGTCCAGGTCGCGGCCCAGGTCATCGGCCAGCTCGCCCAGCCGCTGGTCATACCATGGCGCAGCCAGCAAATCGGCGACCTCGGCCGGGTCCGTCGAGAGCGGTGACGTCGATTCCGCGACAAGACCGCTGCGCTGCAACACCTTTCGCAGTCCGAGCCGGCCGATCTCCCGGGCCGCGCCCGCGGTTTCCCCAATCATGCCGGCTGCACCGTGGCGACTTCGGCGGGCTCGTGGACCTCCGGAACCGGTTCGGGCGCATAGAGCTGCTCGATCTCGTCGGCGTACTTCGCCATGATCGGCTTACGTTTGAGCTTCATCGTCAGCGTGATCTCGTCGCCGCCGGGTTCCCACAACGTGGGCAGGATGCGGAACCGTTTGATCTGTTCCACCCGGGAGAGTTTGTCGTTGCCCGCGGCCACCCCGGCCGCGATCTGCGCGACGACCTCGGGGTCGGCCGCCAGCGCGGCGGGCGAGGCGTCGGGCAGGCCGTGCTGGGCCGCATACGGGCCGACCGAGTCGGCGTCGAAGACCAGCAGTGCGGTGTTGTACGGCCGTCCGTCGCCGATGGTGATCATCACCCCGACCATGGGACAGGAGGCCAGGATGGCATTCTCAATGTTGGCCGGGGACATGTTCTTTCCGGCCGCATTGATGATCAGCTCCTTCTTGCGGTCCACCACGCGCAGGTAGCCTTCGGCATCCGCCTCCAGGATGTCGCCGGTGTGCAGCCAGCCGTCCGCGTCGATCGCCTCGGCGGTCTTCGCCGGCTCCTTGCGGTAGCCTCGCATCACCAGCGGACCGCGCACCAAGAACTCGCCGTCGTCGGCGATCCGGCCCTCGAGTCCGGGCAGTAGTCGGCCGACCGATCCCAGCCGGGCCTCACGCGGATGACTCACGGCCGCAACGCAACTCAGCTCCGACATGCCCCACACCTCGGCGATCGGAATCCCGATGCCGGCGAAGAAGGCCAACGTCTCCTTGGGGATCGGCGCCGCGCCCGAGACCGCCCAGCGCAGTTCGCCGAAGCCGAGCCGCTCGCGCAGCCTTGACAGCACCAGCTCGTCGGCCTGCGCCCATTCGGCGGCCAGCTCGTCCGGCATCCCGCCGCCGGTCACCAGCGCGTCGGCGCGCTTGGCGGCCACCGCCATCGCCCACTGCAACGCCTGGCGCTTGGCCTCGTCGGCTTCGTTGGCGACGGTGAATTCGATTCCCGCCTTGAGCTTTTCCCAGACCCGCGGCACCGCGGCCCACACCGTGGGCCGCACGTCGGGCAGTGCGGCGGCGATGGCGCGCGGATCGTCGACGACGGTGACCTGCGCGCCGAACACCTCCAGGGCATAGAGGCCCATCACGCGGTCGGCCATGTGCGCCGTCGGCAGATACGAGGTGACCCGGTCACCGAATCTCGAAGGGAGCACGCTGTTGAGGGCCTGGGACTCGAACAGCAGGTTGGCATGGGTCATCTCCACACCCTTGGGGTTTCCGGTGGTTCCCGAGGTGTAGACGAGCGTGGCGATGTCGTCGGGTTGTACCGCGCGCCAGGTCGATTCGAAGTCGAAGCCGTCTTCGGCCGCCGCGTACAGCTGCTCGACCGACAGGGTGCCCGGCGGTGCGCCGTCGATGCAGACGATGTGCTCGATCGGCACCCCGCTGGCGCGGATCCGGTCCACGTACTGCTCCTCGCAGATCGCGACCTTGGTGCCCGCGTTGCCGAACAGGTAGGTCAGCTGCTCGGCGGGCAGCGTG
Organism: Mycobacterium sp. MUNTM1; assembly: GCF_054660795.1. Classification (NCBI taxonomy): domain Bacteria; kingdom Bacillati; phylum Actinomycetota; class Actinomycetes; order Mycobacteriales; family Mycobacteriaceae; genus Mycobacterium; species Mycobacterium sp. MUNTM1. The sequence goes on along the minus strand of NZ_BAAGDE010000012.1, from coordinate 10,805 downwards.
TTGTACACCGAAAACGATGTCGCCCCAAGGTGTTGCGCACCGATTTCGAGCGGATAGAACTCGATCCGGTTGGCCATCATCAGCGAGACGGCGTCGCCGCGCCGTACCCCCAGCCCGGAAAGACCGGCGGCGACCTTGCGTACCTGTTCCGCGCACTCGCGCCACGTCATCGTCTGGGTTGCGCCGGGTGTGCGCAGCACGACGGCGTCGGGGTCGATCGCCGCGTTGCGCTGAAATGCCTCGCACAAGGTGGCCGGATCCTGGGCTGTCGTCATTCCCGTCCTCCTCGGCGCCGCACCAGCACTGCCCCCGTGAGCCTACGTCCGAGCACCGGGGCGGGGAACAGATCGCGTGACTTCACCGGTTCACGCCTCGGGGCGCCAGAGCTGCACCGTGCGAGAAGTTCCGCACGGCGATGGGGTGCTGCTCGGTCATGTGGGCTCCGTGCCGGCGTGGGGTGGGTGAATGCCGCAGGTGCAGGCGTCAATTGAGGGGCAGGTGCAGCGCATCCCCCACTCGATGACGGCGCGGGCGCGGGCCAGCGAGTCCATCTGGGCGTCGATTTCGGCGAGTTTGGCCTCGGCCAGCGCCCGGCTGGCCGGCCGCCCGGGGGCGTCGTCGGCGAACAGCAGCTGGATCTCGTCCAGCGAGAACCCGGCGGCCTTGCACAGCGCGATCACCTCGAGGCGGGCCAGAATCGAGGCGTCGTAGCGGCGCTGTCCGCCCAGCCGCGCCGGCTGCGGCACCAGGCCGATCTGCTCGTAGTAGCGCAACGCCGTCGCGGCCACCCCGGCCTGGCGCGCCACCTCCCCGATCGTCAGGCTCGGCGCCATCGCGGCCTCCCGGGAATTCAATGCTTGACTTCGAGTCAACCCTAAGTCCTTGACTGTGGTCATGACCATCCCCCGAGAACTCAGCGAATCTCGTTACGCCCTGTTGCGCTCGTTTCGCCGCGACGGCAGCCCCGTCGACACCCCGATCTGGTTCGCCTTCGACGACGGCGGCTTGCTGTTCCGCACCAAGGTGGGCCCGAAGACCCGGCGGCTGGCCGCGCGCCGCGAGGTCGAACTCGCGGCCTGCGACTACCGGGGCCGCCCGCGTCCGGACGCGGCGACGGTAGCCGGGCGCGCCACGGTGCTCTGCGGCGCCGACGCGGAACGTGCCAACCGCGTGCTGCACCGGCGCTACGGCTGGCAATGGAACATCGTGCCGCTGATCAAGGTTCCCGGCGTGACCAACGTGCACCAAGACCTGTCCGCCCGAGAGAAGCTGCGGCGCGCCCGCGACCGCGGGGTGTGGCCGGACAGCGTGATCGTGCGGGTGGAACTGCCATGACGCACGCGCCGGTGGCCGCCCCGGTCCGCTCCCCCGGCATCCGCCAATGTTGCAGCGCCGCAGCGGGACTGGCGCTCGGCATGGTGCGCCCGCGGCGGCCCGACGAGCGGTTCATCCGCAGCGTCGCCGACGCCGGGCTGCCGACGCCCGGCCGCACGGTGACGGTGACCGCGCTGCCCCAGGTGCCCCGCTCGGTGCCGACCGCGGCCATCGTCGAGGGCGCCTTCACTCCGGCCCGCATCGAGAACTCGCTGACGTCGTTCGTCGTCGGTCACCCGCAGGCCACCTTCATCGTCGACCCCGCCGTGTGCGTCGACGTCGAGCGGCGAGCGATCGCCCAGCTGCCCGCGGTGCTGCGGGTGGCGGTCCGTCCGCCGGCCGGCACGATCCCCACCCGCACCGCACTGAACCGGTTGCCCGACGCGCCGCGCCTGGATTTCGCGCTGCCCACCCACGCGCACTGGGACCACGTCTCGGGGCTACTGGACCTGCCCGGGTTGCCCGTGCACCTGCACCGCACCGAACACGGCTGGATCGGCGCCGGGCCCGTCGCGCCCGTCGGCGGCGTGCGGGATTCGTTGCGCGACCGGGTCGTTGTCCAGTACGAGCTGGACGGGCCGCCGGTGCTCACCTTCACCCGAAGCCACGACCTCTTCGGGGACCAGTCCGTGCTGCTGGTGGACCTGGCCGGCCACACCCCGGGCAGCGTCGGGGTGCTCGCCCATACCGCGCGGGGCTGGATCCTCATCGCCGGCGACGCCGCGTGGCATTATTTGCAGATCGAGATGGTCCGCCAAAAGTCAAGCTACCCAGGCAATTTGGTGGACGAGGACCGCGAGCAGACCTTCAAGACCCTGCACCGCCTGCACCTGGCGCGGCACTCGGTCACGATCGTCCCGACCCACGACCACCAGGCCGTGCTGGGACTGAGCGCCTAGCCGCCCAGGCAGCCGGGGCCGAGCAACGCCTTGAGATCCCCCATCAGCGCCGGCGACGGCGTAACCCGCAGGGAGGCATCCAGTTCCAGCGTGGTGATCCGGTCACCGCTGATCAGGCGCAGGTGCACCTGCGCCGTCCCGGGGTGACGGGCCAGCACCTGCTTGAGCGCGGTGACCTTATCGATAGTGCACTGCCGCGTCGGCAGGCTGACCGCTAGCGGACGATTCGGCTGCGCGTTGGAGAAGTCGGGCACCACAAGCTCGTTGGCGATCAGCGCGACCCGGTCGTCGCGCAGCGACACCTTGGCCTTGATCAGCACCACGACGTCGTCGGCGATGTCGGCCCCGTACACCGAGTAGGCCTGCGGGAAGAACATCACCTCGATGCCACCGGTAAGGTCTTCCAATTGGGCGGAGGCCCAAGGCATTCCGTTCTTGTTGACCCGCCGGTTGACCGAGGCGAGGATGCCGCCCACCCGCACCTGGGTGTCGTTGGGCACATCGCCGTCGAGGATGGCCGGGATCTGGGTGTCGACCTGGGCGGTCAGCAGGTGCGCCACCTGGTTGAGCGGATGCCCGGACACGTAGAGGCCCAGCATTTCTCGCTCCAGGGCGAGCTTGTGCTTGTCCTCCCACTCGTCGTCGGGCACCTTGATGTTGAACACCGATTCGGTGCAACCGTCATCGCCGCCGAACAGGTCGAACTGGCCCATTGCCTCGGCCTTCTTGGTGCCCAGCACCGAGTCGACCGCGTCGGTGTGCACCAGGAACAGGCCCTTGCGGGCATGGCCCAGCGAGTCGAAGGCGCCCGCCTTGATCAGCGATTCGGTGACCTTCTTGTTGCAGGCCGCGACGTCGATCTTGTTGAGGTAGTCCGAGAAGTCGGTGAACTTGCCCTTGCCGTTGCGGGTGCCGATCAGCGAGCCGACCACGTTGGCGCCGACGTTGCGCACCGCGCCCAGCCCGAAGCGGATGTCTTGGCCCACCGAGGCGAAGTTCACCAGGGACTCGTTGACGTCCGGCGGCAGCACCGTGATGCCGAGCTTGCGGCAGTCGGCCAGGTAGACCGCGGCCTTGTCCTTGTCGTCGCCGACCGAGGTCAGCAGGCCTGCCATGTACTCGGCCGGGTAGTTGGCCTTCAGGTAGGCCGTCCAGTAGGAGACCAGGCCGTATCCGGCCGCGTGCGACTTGTTGAACGCGTACCCCGCGAACGGAAGAATGGTGTCCCACAACGCTTTCACCGCTTTTTCGGAGAAGCCGTTGGCGGTCATGCCTTCGTAGAAGCCCTTGTACTCGGCCTCGAGCACCTCGAGCTTCTTTTTACCCATCGCCTTACGCAGCGCGTCGGCTTTGCCCATCGTGTAGGAGGCGACCTTCTGGGCGATGAACATGATCTGCTCTTGGTAGACGATCAGGCCGTGCGTCTCGGCCAGTATCTCGCGCAGCGGCTCCTCGAGCTCCGGGTGGATCGGCTTGACCGCCTGACGACCGTTCTTGCGGTCGGCGTAGTCGTTGTGGGCGTTCATGCCCATCGGGCCCGGGCGGTACAGCGCCAGCACCGCGACGATGTCGTTGAACTCGGTGGGCTGCATGCGGCGCAACAGGTCTCGCATCGGGCCGCCGTCGAGCTGGAACACGCCCAGGGTGTCGCCGCGGCCGAGCAGCTCGTAGGTGGGCTTGTCGTCCAGCGGCACCGATTCCAGGTCGAGGTCAATTCCCCTGTTGCTCTTGATGTTTTCCAGGGCGTCGCCGATGATCGTCAGGTTCCGCAGGCCCAGGAAGTCCATCTTCAGCAGGCCGATGGCCTCACACGACGGGTAGTCCCAGCCGGTGATGATGGCGCCGTCTTGGGGTCGCTTCCACAGCGGGATGGCCTCGGTCAGCGGCTCGCTGCTCATGATCACCGCGCACGCGTGCACGCCCGCGTTGCGGATCAGGCCCTCCAGGCCGCGCGCGGTCTGGTAGATGGTGCGCACGTCCGGGTCGGTTTCGATCAGGCCGCGGACCTCGGCGGCCTCCTTGTAGCGCTCATGGCCCGGGTCGGTGATGCCCGACAGCGGGATGTCCTTGGCCATGATCGGCGGCGGCAGCGCCTTGGTGATCCGGTCGGCGATCGCGAACCCGGGCTGGCCGTAGTGGATGCGCGCCGAATCCTTCAGCGCCGCTTTGGTTTTAATGGTGCCGAAGGTGATCACCTGGGCGACCCGGTCGGAGCCCCACTTCTCGGCGGCGTAGCGCACCATCTCGCCGCGACGACGGTCGTCGAAGTCGATATCGATGTCGGGCGCCGACGGACGTTCCGGGTTGAGGAAGCGCTCGAACAGCAGACCGTGCGGGATCGGGTCGATGTTGGTGATGCCCAGCGCGTATGCCACCAGCGAGCCCGCCGCCGAGCCACGTCCCGGACCCACCCGGATGTCGACCGACCGCGCATAGTTGATCAGGTCGGCGACGATCAGGAAGTAGGAGGGAAAACCCTTGTCGCAGATGACCTTGATCTCGTACTCGGCCCGGTCGATGTAGTCCTGCCCGACGCCGGACGGGAAACGGCGCTGCAGCCCGGCCAGCACCTCGTGGTGCAGCCAGCTCGCCTGGTCGTGTCCCTCGGGCACCGGGAAGATCGGCATCCGGTCGCGCGGCGCCCACACCTCGTCGTAGGACTGCACCCGCTCGGCGATCAGCAGGGTGGAGTCGCAGGCGCCGGGAACCTCGGCGTCCCAGATCTGGCGCATGTCGGCGGCGGACTTCAGGTAGTAGCCGTCGCCGTCGAACTTGAACCGGTTGGGGTCCGACAGGGTCTTGCCGGTCTGCACGCACAGCAGCGCCTCGTGGTTGTGGGCGGCGTCGCGGGTGACGTAGTGGCAGTCGTTGGTGGCCAGCGGCGGGATGCCCAGCTTGCGGCCGATCTCCAGCAGCCCTTCGCGGACCCGGGTCTCGATGGACAGCCCGTGGTCCATCAGCTCCAGGAAGTAGTTGTCGGCGCCGAAGATCTCGCGCCACTTGGCGGCCGACTCCAGCGCCTCGCGCTCGTGCCCCAGCCGCAGGCGGGTCTGCACCTCCCCCGACGGGCAGCCGGTGGTGGCGATGATGCCCTCGGCGTGTTCGGCGATGATCTCGGCGTCCATCCGCGACCACTTGCCGAGCTGGCCCTCGAACGACGCCAGCGAGGAGAGCTTGAACAGGTTGCGCAGGCCGGTGGCGTTCTCGGCCACCATGGTCATGTGCGTGTAGGAGCCGCTGCCCGACACGTCGTCGGACTTCTGCCCCGGGTCACCCCACAGGATCCGCCGGGTGTCGAAGCGCGAGGCCGGGGCGATATAAGCCTCGACGCCGATGATCGGCTTGATCCCGGCCTTGGTCGCCGCGTTGTAGAACTCGCTGGCGCCGAACATGTTTCCGTGGTCGGTCATCCCGACCGCGGGCATTTGCAGCCGGTCCACCTCGGCCAGCATCGGCGCGATCTTCGCGGCACCGTCCAACATCGAATACTCGGTGTGGTTATGCAGGTGCACGAAGGACGAGTGGTTCATAGGGACGCCAGTCTATGACCGCGGGCCGACACCAGTTGGGCGTGTCGCGGCGTGTGTCTTGACGGGTTTATCCGTAGAGCTCGACGAAGTTCTTCAGCGACTTCTGGACGTCGCCTTTGACGGCGCGCGCCGCCGCCGAACCCACCGGGCCGAACAGCGGCCGTCCGCCCAGTTCCAAACGCAGCCCCAGCGTCGATCCCTCGCCGGCGGGCCGCACGGTGAGCGTCACGGCGTACTTGGCCCCACCCTTGCCGGACCCCGACATCGCCATCTCGTGCGGCGGGTCCCACGTGGTGACCGTCCACGTCACCCGGTTGCGCAGGCCCTTGGCCCGCGCCACGCCGACGATCTGGGTGCCCTCGGCGATCTCGTCGGGCAGCTCGCCGCGCCATCCCTCGTGCATGACCAGCCAGTCGCCCAGGTCCGACAGGTCGGAGACGTGATCCCACATGTCCTGCGGGGTCATCGGGACGTCGGCGGTCAGGTCCACAGCAGCCACCGCCTGAGCCTAGCCCGACGCTCGCTCGCCTTGAGTGTGCGTTCAGGGCTTTGCGTGTGTGCTCACGGCGACGACACGCCGAGCCAAGCCCGCCGTAGCCGCACAATCAAAGCCGTCGCCGCACAGCGCAGCCCCGGATGCACACTGGCCGAGCCGACGCTCGGCAACCTCAGTTCTTGGGCCCGCCGCGGAATCGGTTGCCGATCCGGATGCCCGGTAACAGCAGGCTGCGCGGCGCGAACCGGCCTCCGGTGCTGACCACCTTGGGCACCACGCCGGGCACGACCGTGCGCCGGCCGGCCAGCATGCCGCCGATGGCCGCCTCGGCCACGTCGCGGGGCGACACCTGCGCGATGGGAATGCTGAACCGCTCGGCGTTGGCGATCTCGGCCCACTCGGTCGGCACCGGCCCCGGGCACAGGCAGGTGACCGACACGCCCGTGCCGTGCAGCTCCTCGTGCACCGCTTCGGAGAACGTCTGTACGAAGGCCTTGGTGGCCGAGTACACCGCCATGTACGGAACGGGCTGGAACCCGGCGATCGAGGCGATGTTCATCACCGCGCCGGCGCCGCGCTCGACCATGCCGGGCAGCGTCGCATGGGTGAGTTCCATCAACGCCAGCGCGTTGAGGGTGACCTCTTCGCTCTCGCGTTCCACCGGCAGCTCGTGGAATACCCCGCTGGTGCCGAAACCGGCACTGTTGCACAGGCCGGCGATCGGCTCGCTGCGCAGCCGGCTCGCCAGCTTGGCGCGGGACTTGCCGTCGCTGAGGTCCAGCGGCAGCACCTCGACGCCCACCGAGTACTCCTGGCCCACCTCGTTGGCCAACTCGTCGAGGCGCTCGCGGCGCCGCGCGACCAGCAGCAGCGGGAATCCGCGGCGGGCCAACCCGCGGGCCAGCTCGGCGCCGATACCGGACGAGGCGCCGGTGATGACAACGGTGGTCTGAATGTCAGGTTTTGGCAGGCTCATCGTGTCACCAATGTATCCCTCGGGTCGCGCGTACGAAGTTCTCACTGCGTTTATCGAATTTCGTTGTATCGGTTGATGATTCATCACCCTTGGCCGCGTCGGAATCGCCGAACATGGCGAACGCCCGGTTGCGCACCCGGTCCATCACCGCCGGGTTGACCGCGTCGGCGACGGCGGCGAACTGCCCGAAGGGCGAGCTGGCCCGCCGCGGCCGGTGCACGATCGCGTCGGTGATCACCCCGGCCGCCTGATCGGGCGTCAGCGCCGGGAACTTGTCGTAGAGCGTGGTCGGGCTGATCATCGGCGTGCGCACCAGCGCCATGTGCACCGTGGTGAACCGCACGTCGTCGTTCACCGTCTCGGCCTGCAGCGCGTCGCACAGGCTGTCCAGCGCGGCCTTGCTGGCGATGTAGGCGCCGAAGCGCGGCGCGCGGGTCTGCACGCCGACCGAGGAGACGTTGAGCACGTGCCCGTATCCGCGCTCCCGCATCCCGGGGATGAACTTGAGGATCAGCTGGACCGCGCCGAGATAGTTCAGCTGCATCGTGCGCTGATAGTCGTGGATCCGGTCGTAGGACAGCTCGAGCGAGCGCCGAATCGAGCGCCCCGCGTTGTTGATCAGGATGTCGACGCCGCCGAGATCGTCGAGCACCTGATCGGCCATCGCGGCGATGGCGTCCATGTCGGACAGGTCGCACGGGTAGACGTGGGCGGTCCCGCCGTCGCCGCGGATCTCGTCGGCGACCTTCTCCAGGTTCTCCCGGGTGCGCGCCACCAGCGCCACCGTGCCGCCGGCCTCGGCGATCTTTTTCGCGGCGGCCTCGCCGATGCCCGAGGATCCCCCGGTGATCAGTGCAATCCTGCCCTCGACGGCCTCCTCGAGCGTGCGGCCCTGCACGGCGTCCAGCAGATTCCTCAGATAGAACGGCCGGTACCGCCCGGCCGAGTTCGGGGTGTTGACAATGTGGGACACCGCGGCCAGTGGCTTTTCCACCAGGTTCCCGATCGAGTTCTCCACCAAGTTCGTTAAGTCACCAAGATTCATCGGCCTTCGCTCCTGATGATGTGAGCCCCCCGGCCGCACCTGGCCTGCCCGTTGACCACGACCGCCTTGCGGGGCTGCGCGAGTGATGTGACGTGCATCATTAAGCCAACCTAGGACATCAGTGGCTCACCCCGACGCAGATTGCGGTCATGTAACGCGACGCGCGTTCTCACGGTTCGCCGGCAACGGTCGCCAGCTGTGGGCAATCCGCTTGTTACACAGGGCAATCCGGGTGTGATCGCGCACTAACTGACGAGCAACGCCGCAATGTTCCAATCGTGCTTATGAGAATTCTGGCGCGCTTCCGCAGGTCCGCACCGGCATCCATCTACGACCGGATCGGTGGGCACGAGGCGATCGAAGTCGTGGTCGAGGACTTCTACGTTCGCGTGCTCGCCGACGAGGAACTGTCCGGCTTCTTCACCGGCACGAACATGAACCGCCTCAAGGGCAAACAGGTGGAGTTCTTCGCCGCCGCCCTGGGCGGCCCGGAGCCCTACACCGGCGCCCCGATGAAGCAGGTGCACCAGGGCCGCGGGATCACGATGCACCACTTCGGTTTGGTGGCGGGGCATTTGGCCGATGCGCTGGCCGCCGCCGGGGTGCCGTCGGAGACGGTCAGCGAGATCCTCGGCGCGATAGCGCCGCTGGCCCCCGAGATCGCTACGGGCGACGCCGGCAAGGTCAGAATCTGACGGTTTGAGGCGGGCCGCGCGCCGAAAGGCGGGTCGCGCGCCGAGATTGCCGTGCGGGCTGCGATTGCGGCTCCAAGCACGACCACGGTGGCAATCTCGGCATGTCGCGGGCCGGGTTCGCCGCCTAGCATGCCTGACATGCGGCGCACATTTGACGACCTGATCGCCGAGGCGGACGCCGCCCCGGTTGAGGGCTGGGATTTTTCGTGGCTGGACGGCCGGGCCACCGAGACACGCCCGTCGTGGGGGTATCAGCGGCTGCTGCGGGCCCGGTTGGCGACGGTGTCGGCCGCGCTGGACATTCACACCGGCGGCGGGGAGGTGTTGTCCGGCGCGGCACCGTTCCCGCCGACCATGGCGGCCATCGAGACGTGGCCGCCGAACGCGGCGCTGGCCACCCAGCGCCTGCACGCGCTCGGCGTGGTGGTCGTCGCGACCCGTGACGAGCCGCCGCTGCCATTCGCCGACGACGCGTTCGACCTGGTGACCACGCGTCACCCGATCTCGGTCTGGTGGAGCGAGATCGTTCGGGTGCTCCGGCCGGGTGGCACCTACTTCGCGCAGCACATCGGCCCGGCCACCATGAGCGAACTGGTCGAGTACTTCATCGGGCCGCAGCCCGAGAAATGGGCCGAGTTCCATCCGGACACCGTGCGCGCACGGGCCGAGGCCGCCGGGCTCGAGATCGTCGATATGCGGATGGAGCGGATGCGCGCCGAATTCTTCGACGTCGGAGCCGTCGTGTACTTCCTGCGCAAGGTGATCTGGACGGTGCCCGACTTCAGCGTGCAGCGCTACCGCGAGCGGCTGGCCGAACTGCACGAGCGCATCGAGGCCCAAGGGCCGTTCGTGACTTACCCGACGCGGGTGCTCGTCGAGGCCCGCAAGCCCGCCTGAGTCAGCCCTCGTCGCGCAGCACGTCCAGCGCGTGTTGCAGGTCGGGCGGGTAGGGGCTGACGATCTCGATCCGCCTGCCGTCGGCCGGATGGGCGAAGGACAGCGAGCGGGCGTGCAGCCATTGACGTTCCAGCCCAAGCTTTTTCGCGAGCTTGGGGTCGGCGCCGTAGACGAGATCACCGCAGCACGGATGGTGCAGCGCGGAGAAATGCACCCGGATCTGGTGGGTCCGGCCGGTTTCCAGGTGCACGTCGAGCAGGCTGGCGGCCACGAAGGCCTCCACGGTGTCGTAGTGGGTGAGGCTGTGCCGGCCGTCCTTGGTGACCGCGAACTTCCACTCGCCGCCGCGGTGACGCCCGATCGGTGCGTCGATGGTCCCGCTGGACGGGTCCGGATGTCCTTGCACCAGCGCGTGATAGCGCTTGTCGACGGTGCGCTGTTTGAACGCCCGCTTGAGCACGGTGTAGGCGCGCTCGGACAGCGCCACCACCATCACCCCGGACGTGCCGACGTCGAGGCGGTGCACGATGCCCTGCCGCTCGGGCACCCCCGAGGTGGTGATCCGGTAGCCGGCGGCGGCCAGGCCGCCGAGCACCGTGGGCCCGCTCCAGCCGACCGACGCGTGCGCCGCCACCGCCGCCGGCTTGTCGACCGCGACGATGTCGTCGTCCGAGTACAGGATCGTCATGCCCTCGATGTCGACCGGCGTATTCTGCAGCGGCGCGGGCGCCTCGGGCAGCCGCACCTGCAGCCAGGCGCCGCCGGTCAGCCGGTCGGACTTGCCGGCCCGGACGCCGTCGAGTTCGACGCCGCCGTCCTCGGCGAGCGCCGCCGCCGCGCTGCGCGACAGGCCCAGCAGGCGGGCCAGCCCGGCGTCGACACGCATGCCCGCC
>NZ_BAAGDE010000011.1:88633-124073 GCF_054660795.1 Mycobacterium sp. MUNTM1 | reverse complement strand
CATTCCACAGAGCTCGTCGCGATCGATCTCGGCCACGATCTCCACGATGCGCCCATCAATCGCGTTGCGCTGACCGGTTAACTCCGCCAGCTCGTCGAAGAGCACCTCGAGACGTTCCTTCGGGGACGCTTCGACGCCGGCTGCAGTCGCGGTCGCGGTCGGGGACATAACGACATCCTCGCAGCCACCACCGACAATTCCGGGCCGCGGCGATCCCCGCTAAGAACCCGGTTGACATTGGCAGACGGGGCATTCGCCGCCGCTAGCCACCAAGGTTCGCTAAGGGGCGGTGGGATCCGACTCAGGCGCACCGTCGTCTTTCGCGTGCCCACGCCATTTGCGGTACCCGCGATGCGCGGCGAACGCGCCGACGATCGCGCTGACGCACCACACCGCGATCGCCGCGTAGGCCAACGGCGAGGACCGGTTCCCGATCGAGGCGCCCAGCGCGGTGTAGGCGAACGCGCGCGGGGCCGAGCCGATGAACGCGCCAACGGCCATCTGCCACACCGGAACTCCGAACGCCCCGAACGCATACGAGGCCAGCGCGTCCGAGATGCCCGGGACGAAGCGCTGCCCGACGACCGCCCACAGGCCGCCGCGCCCGATCAGCGCGTCCATGCGATCGGCCCGCGCCGCGCCGAGCAGCGCGCGGGCGCTGTCGCGGCCGGCCCGCCCGCCAACGAAACTCGCGACGATCGCGGTGCCCACCGTCGCGCCCAGCGTCACCAAGACGCCCAGCAGCGGACCGAACAGCAACCCGCTTCCCGCGGCCAGTATCGAGCCCGGCACGAACAACGCGCCGACCACCGCCGAGACCACCACGTAGGTCAGCGGCGCCGCCGGGCCGGTCGCCGACACGACGCCCCGGATCTCGTCGATGTTGATCACCCGCGCGACGGCCACCAGGTAGAAGACCACGCCCAGGAACGCGGCGAACACGGCGAGCCGCGCGATGTGAGTTCGCCGCGATGGTGGGTCCGCGGCCGGCCGCGATGCGGGTGCGGGGGCGTCGTCGTCGTCCATACCGGCCACGATTCTTCCGCACCCGTGCGCGCCCGGCTCACACGGCTATTCCCAACACACCGCGGCGTCCCCGCAGTCGCCGTAGAGTGCCGCATATCAGGGGTTGATTACTGGTGAGAGGCCCTGCGAGATGACCGAGCGCCCTGAGCCGCCGGGTGGCAAGCGGATTGTCATCTGCCTTGACGGCACCGCCAACCAAATCGGAGCAGGGAATCTCACCAACGTCGCCAAGCTGTTCGAGATGCTGGACAAGGACGATCCGGCGAGCCAGCTTGGCTACTACGACCCGGGTGTCGGCACACTCGCGCCGGCGTCGGCGCGTTCATCGTTGTCCCGCAGACTGCACCTGTTGTTCGAGCAGGCATTCGGCCTGGGCCTGAAAGACAATGTGGCGCAGGCGTACTGCTATCTGATGCAGCATTGGCGTCCCGGCGACGCGGTCTACATCTTCGGGTTCAGCCGCGGCGCCTACACCGCGCGTGCGCTGGCCGGCATGCTGCTGCGGCCGGGGCTGATGCGGCCGGGCTCGGAAAACCTGCTGCCCTACGCGGTCGAAAAGTACGCCATCAACCGGTATTTCACGCCGGCCGAATACGACCACTGGGCCGAGTTCGCCCGCGCCTTCTGCTGGCGCACCGAGAACGAGCCGCTGTTTTCCACCGTGCGCCAGAACAGTCCGAATCAGGTGTGGCACTACGCGGTGCCGGTGGCGTATCTAGGACTCTGGGACACCGTGAAAGCGGCCGGCTTCCTGCGGTTCGGGAATCTGCGATGGCCCTACACCCGCGCGCTGCCCAACGTGGCGCGCATCCGGCACGCCGTGTCGGTCGACGAACGTCGCCGTCCCTACCGGGAATACCTCGTCGAACGGCACCCGTTGGGACTGCAGGAGCGCTGGTTCGCCGGCGTGCACGCCGACGTCGGCGGGACGTTCATGCCCGACCACCGGCTCGCCACCATCGCGCTGAAGTGGGTCACCGACGGAATCGTCGATGAACTGGCGATCGACGCGGCGGCCTACCAGCGGCAGTGTGCGGTGGCAGAAGACTTCGCGGACGCACCGATCCACAACAACGGGACGCTGTGGTACCTGGTTGGGCGCCGACGCCGGCCAATGGGCCCGGACGCGCTGGTGCATCCCAGCCTGCTGGTGCGCCGCCGCGACAACCCGAGTTACCTACCGAATCTGAGCGCCGATCAGCAACGGCGGAGCACCGACCCGCAGGATTGGACGTCTCCCGCCGTGTAAAGGAGCAATCGCCATGGCACTGAACTCGCTGACCGAACTGGACACCTTCAAGGCGGCGCCGTTCCCGCCCGGCTACCCGGACACCACGCGAACGTTCTACAGCCCGGTCGACCAGGTGCACGCGGCGCTGAAGGCGTTGCTGACGTCGGCCAACAAGAGCATCATCGTGGCGATGTACGGCTTCGACGATGCGGAGCTCAATTCGGTGCTGCAGTCCGCGCTGAACGACGAAAAGATCTACGTGCAAATGAGTCTGGACTCGACTCAAGCCGCGGGCGCCGTCGAGCGTCCACTGCTGGCCCCGTGGCTCAACGACAAGACCGGCAAGAGTATCGCGATCGGTCACAGCGAGAAGTCGGCGATCATGCATTTGAAGATGGTGATCATCGACGGCGTCGACGTCATCACGGGTTCGACCAACTGGTCCACCGGCGGAGAATCGAAGCAGGACAACCAACTCACCGTGATCCGGGACCCATACGTGTGCGCGGAAGCCCGCTCACGCATCGACATCGTCCATGACGGCATGCTCAAGCAGATGGCCGCCAAGGCTCGGGCGGGCGCACCCCAGGGCGCACCCGCCGTTACCTGAACGACCGCAGCCGCTGCCGCAGCCCGGTGGCCCGCACCGCCCGGCGTTCGATCGCCGCACGCACCGACGCCTCGGGCCCCACCACCCGCACCTTCGTCTTCGCCCGGGTCACCGCCGTGTAGAACAACTCCCGCGTCAGCAACCGCGAATCCTCCGGCGGTATCAGCACCGTCACCTCGTCCGCCTGGCTGCCCTGGCTCTTGTGGATGGTCATGGCGTGCATCGTCTCCACCTCGCCGAGGCGGCTGGTCGCGAAGTCCAGTGGTCCGGTCGCCCCGGCGACGACCGCACGCAGGCCGTCCGCACCCGCCACCGTCACGCCCGTGTCGCCGTTGTACAGGCGCAGCCCGTAGTCGTTGGCCGTCACCAGCAGGGGGCGCCCGGCATACCACTGCGACCAGGCCGGCTGGCCGGTCGCTTCACCAATCCACTTCTGCACCAGCGTGTTCCAGTGTGCCGCGCCGTAGGGACCCTCGCGGTGCGCACACAACAGCCGATGCTCGTCCAGCGTGGCCAGCGCCTCGGCGACCGCGCCCAACAGCGCGGCCGAGCGTAGCCGCAGCGCGTGGGTGACCAGCACGTCGCGCAGCCGCTCGGCCGGGCGCTCGGCATCCACCCAGTCGATGTGTTCACCGCCGCCCGCCAGCAACTCCACGACGCGGTCCGCGTCGCCGACCCGGATCGCCTCGGCCAGCGCGCCGATCGACGTGCCAAACCGGTGCGGCGTGCGCAGCGCCGCCACCCGCACGTCGTCCCGGGCGGCCAGCCCGTCCACCAGATCGGCCAGCACCGCGCCCGCTTCCACCGAGGCCAGCTGGTCGGGATCACCGACCAGGATCAGCCGGGTGTCCGGCCGCACGGCTTCGACCAGCCGCGCCATCATGGTCAACGACACCATCGACGTCTCGTCGACCACGATGACGTCGTGCGGCAACCGATTGCCGCGATTGTGCTTGAACCGCACCGACGTATCCGGCCGGGGTCCGAGCAGGCGGTGCAGCGTGGTCCCCGATAGCCCGGCCAGCCGCGCCCTGTCCGCCGGGGCGAGCTGCTCGCTTCCCGCGGCTACCGCCTCGGCCAGCCGGGCGGCCGCCTTCCCGGTCGGCGCGGCCAGCGCGATCCGCGGTCGCGGCGCACCCGCGCGCTCCGCCTGTTCGACCAGCAGGGCGAGCAGACGGGCGACCGTGGTCGTCTTGCCGGTGCCTGGCCCGCCGGTCAGCACGGTCAGCGCCTGCGCCACCGCGATCTCGGCGGCGGCCCGCTGTTCCTCGTACCCGGGCGGGAAAAGCCGCTCATAGCTTGGTGATTCGACGGCTGCCGGGGCCACCGACAGGGCCAGCAGGTCGGTGCAGACCTGCTCCTCCTCGAGCCAGTACCGGTCGAAGTAGAGCAGGTCGCCCAGCAGCCGCAGCACCGGTGGCGTCTGAAGCAGGGCGCTGGCCCGCACCGCCGCCATCCAGTCGTCGCCGCCGGGCCAGGGCAGGTCGTCGTCCACGCCGACCTGGGCGGGCACCGCGCGCAGGTCGACGCAGACCGAACCGCCCCGCAGCGCGCGTACCACCAGGGCGACCGCCAGCGCCACCCGCTCATCGGTCTCGCCGGTGAGTGAGGTAAGCCGTTGCGCCACATGGACGTCGGCGGGCTCGAACACACCGGCGTCGCTGAACGTGCGCAGCAGTCCGGTCGCGGACATGACTTCCACGGTCACGCGGCCACCCC
This sequence comes from Mycobacterium sp. MUNTM1, assembly GCF_054660795.1. Lineage (NCBI taxonomy): Bacteria > Bacillati > Actinomycetota > Actinomycetes > Mycobacteriales > Mycobacteriaceae > Mycobacterium > Mycobacterium sp. MUNTM1. The sequence goes on along the minus strand of NZ_BAAGDE010000011.1, from coordinate 119,487 downwards.
CTGGGCGTCGAGCAGATCCGACAGCGCGGCGATCAACGACCAGGGCGGTCGCCAGCCGAAGACGCCCGCCGGGTGGCCGTCGAGCACCGGGGTCTGCGCGCCGCACATGCCCCGCAGGAACAGGTAGAGCACGCCGCCGAGGTGCTGGCTCGGGTCGTAGTCGGGCAACCGCCAACGCAGGAATCGATGCAGCACAGCGCAATACAGCAGGGCCTGCAGCGGGTAGTCCGAATGTAGCATCGCCTCGGCCATCCGGGACCGGTCGTAGTCGGCGGCGGTCAGCGGCCGTTCCGGGTCGCCGAGCCGGTTGGTCTTGTAGTCCACCACCACGAAGCGGCAACCCGCGCCGTCGGGAACGCGCAGCACGGCGTCGATCGAGCCGGTGAGGTAGCCGCGCAGCGACTGATCACCGAGCCCGCGCTCGGCCAGCCGGTCGGCATACGACGCCAGCACGTCGTCGGCCGGCAGGTGCTCGCGCAACAGCGGTGCCAGATCCGCCAGCCGAATCTCCGGGGCCGTCGCACGGCGGTCGCCGCCGGCCAGCGGGATCTCGAAATCCAGCTCGCGCAGCCGGTCCGGCAATCCGATCTGGCGCAGCGTCATACCGCCCGCCAACGGGCCGAGCGGCGTGTCGTGCATCGGCACCATCGCGGCGGCCAGCTCCTCGGGGGTCGCGGCGACCGGCCACCACGCCGCGTGCGCCCGGATCTGCGTCTGCAGCTCGGCGGCCAGGTCCGGCGCGAACGGGTCGGCGGTCTCCAGCACGGCGTGCACCAGCGTGCCGAACGTGGCCCCGGCCGGCAGGTCCGCCATCGGCGAGGGCACGTCCGGCCCGGATGCCGGGGACACCAACGGAATGTCGGCGGCTTCGTCGTCGAGTTCGCCGATTTCGGGTTCGCTGCTCACGCCGCTGGCCTGCGCGGCCCGGATCAGGCCGGAGTAGGAGGTGCGCCGCCAGCCGGTGTCGATGCCGCGATGGAAGTGACGATTCTCCAGACGTCCGGGCACCGGCTCGGCGGGCAGCGACGGGGCCGGCGCCACCAGCGATTCCTCGATGACCGGCCCGCCGGCCGCCTCCCACTCGCGCAGCCGGGCCAGGGCGTCGTCGTCGGAGACTTTGGCGGGTTCGCATCGGTCCGGCACCACCGGCTCGCCCGGCCGCCGGCCCCGCAGCAGCCGCGACAGGCCGCCGTTGGGTTCGTAGTACGCCGGTGACCACCACGCCACCACCTGCGACTGCGCCCTGGTCAGGGCGACGTAGGTGAGCCGGCTGTCGTCGCTGGCGTCCTCTTTACGCCCAAGGTGCTCAACGGCTTTGAAGTCGGGGCTGTCCTTGCCGCCGACGTGCAGGCAGCGCGTGCCGTCTTCGTCGTGGAACAACACCACATCGCTGTCCTGGGTGTTGCGGTTGAACGCGAACGGCAGATACACGATCGGGTACTGCAGCCCCTTGCTGACGAACACGGTCATGATCTGGACGGCCGCGGCGTCGCTGTCCAGCCGCCGGTTGCGTTCGGGTGCGCCGCTGCGCTCGTCACGCTGCCGGCGCAGCCAATCCCGCAGCGCGGGCAACCTGTAGTGCTCGCGATGCGCGACATCCTGCAGCAGCTGGGTGAGGTGCGCGAGGTCGGTCATGTGCCGCTCACCGCCCTGCCAGGCGAGCACGCGATTGCCCATGCCCCGCAATTGGGCGGCCTCGAAGATGGCCGCCACGCCGCGTTCGCGGGCATGACCGGCCCACTCCCGCAAGGTCTTCGCGATCCGGTCCGTGAGCGCGTCGCCGCCGGCCGCCAGCGTTTCGGCGGTCTCGCCGAAGAACATCGTCGCCGCGGCCGCGCGCACCATCCCGGGCCGGTGCGGCTGATCGAAGGCCTCCAGCAGGCACAGCCAATCCTCGGCGGCCTCGGAGGTGAACACATCCGAGTTGCCGGTGTAGACCGCGGGAACGCCCGCGGCGCACAGCGCCTTGAAGCACGCGTGTGCGTCGCGGTGCTTCTCCACGATCACGGCGATATCCCGGGCCTGCAGCGGCCTGCCGGCGAACGTGGCACCGCTGGCCAGCAGCGCGCGGATGTCCGACGCGAGGTCGGCGCCGATGTGCTCACGAACCTGATCGATCGGCAGGTTCTGAACACCGCGGCGGCCCAACGTCTTTCGCGCGACCACGCGCAGCCGGAACGGGTCGTTGTGCGGCGCGCCGGCGAGGCGATGCCCGCGGTGACGCGCGTCGACGTCGTTCACGACGATCGCCGGGTCGCCAAGCTGGGCGCCGCGCAGCACCACCTGCAGCCGGCGCAGCAGCGCGGAGTCGCTGCGCCAGTTGGTGTCCAGGGTCTTGCGTTCACCCGCTGTCTCGGCCGCCCGCAGGTAGGTCACGATGTCGCCGCCGCGAAACGCGTAGATCGCCTGTTTCGGATCGCCGATCAGAATGACGGTGGAGCGCCCACTGAATGCGCGGTCGATCACCTGCCACTGCACCGGGTCGGTGTCCTGGAACTCGTCGACCATCACGATCGGCCAGCGTTGATGCATGCGCAGCCGGGCGGGGGAGTCGTCGGTGGCCAGCGCGTCGGCCAGCCGGATCAGCAGGTCGTCGTAGCCGAGCACCCCGAGCCGGCGTTTGCGCGTATCGAGCTCGGCCAGAACATCATTGGCGAACCTGACGCTGACGGCCGCCCGCGAGTCGGGATCGGGGTCGAGCGGCCGCAGCTGGGTCGACGGATTCCTGACGACCTCGCGCGCGAGCCGCAGCGCCTCGCGGTAGTGCAACGCCGGGTCGTCGCGCTCCTGACCGAAGTGGGCCAGGTACAGGTCGTCGACGATCTCGGTCACCAGGTCGTCGAGGCTGTCGAGCAGCGTCACGCCGGCCGCGGTGTCCCCGGCGACGCCGAGCGAGCGCAGCACCAGCTGGCAGAACTGGTGGGTGGTGGCGATCGTCGCCGCATCGAAGCCGGCCAGCGCGTCGCGCAGGCGCTGTTGGCGCGCCGCGCGCTGGTCGGCGGTGCCGTCCAGTAGGTATTCCACCACCTGGTTGTCGCCGACGGCCGACGGATCAGCGAAAGCCTCTACCGCATCGACGATTTGGCAGCGGACCCGCTCGCGCAGCTCCTGGCTGGCGGCCCGGCCGAACGTGATGAGCAGCATCTGGTCCAGCGTCGCTGCCCCGTCGGCGACGTACCGCGTGACGAGCCCGGCCAACGCGAAGGTCTTGCCGGTGCCCGCGCTGGCCTCCAGCACGGTGGTGGACCGTGCTTCCGGCAGCGCACCCACCAGGTCGAAGCGCTCCATCAGATGAGCTTCCGCTCGGCGCGCAGCATCGGCAGCCAGACCCGTGCGGCGTAGGCGCCGAGCCGGTTGTCCTCGCCGTCGCACTCCTCACCCGGGCGCACCGGCTGCATCAGCTCGTCGAGCGGTGCGCCCCTGCCCCACGCCCGCGCATGCGCCGGGGCCTGATCCTCACCCGGGAAGCGGTCGCTGGATCTCCATCGGTACCTCGCCTCGGCCACCGGATCCTCGCCGCCGTAGCGGGCGGCGGCCCAGGCGTAGGACGTCTTGATGGGCAACGGAATCGGCTCACGCCGTCCGGCGTCGTAGATCGCCACCAGCTCGCGCAGCACCTCGATGGCCTGCTCGCCGTCACGCGGCGGACCCAGCCCCTCGGTCCGGGACCTCGCGCCCCGGCGCATGCGGCCGATGCACACCGCCGACCAGTCCCGGCCGGAATCGTGAGAAACCAACGCCAGCAACGGAATCCACGATTCGAGCAGATGCTTGCCGTCCAGCCGCGAATAGGTCACCGAGACCAGCCGGTCGCCGTATACCGGCGACACCGTGCCGGTCAGGCGCCGCCCGGCACCGAGGTCGACGTCGACGTCATAGGCGACGGCCTCGCGCGCCCCCCCGATGCTGCTGCGCCTCGCTCGCCAGCAGGGCGGCCTGGTCGCGGATCTCGGTGACCTTGCGCCAGCCCAGCTGTCCGGGCGGCAGCGTGCCGCGCCGCCACTCGGCCTGCCGCGCGTCGTCGGGAGTCATCCCGCGCAGGATGTCGCCCAGCATCCGGTCGCCGACCGTCCACTCCTCGAGGCCGTCGATGTCGACCGGCATGGCGTCCTGCACGCCGTCGACGTCGTAGGGCAGCGTGAACTCCAGTGCGCGGAAGAAGCCCTTCACCGGGTCTTTGAAGAAGCCGACCAGGTCGGCGAGGATTACGTCGCCGGCCGGCGGTGGCGGTAGCGGCGCCGAGATGAATTTCGGCTGTTCGTCATGGTCGCCGGCGGCTGCGCGCGCCGCGCGCAGCACCGTGGGGTCGAAGCTGAACGGCACGTCCGGGACGAGGCCGCCGGGAATGACGTTGCGAATGTCGAACGGCTGCAACGGATGTTCGACGACGACGCGGTCGCGCACCTTGGTCATGGTGGTGACGTCGAGGGTGTCCAGCAGTTCGGCCAGCGGCACCGCCGGCGGGCGCGGTTGCCCCGAATACTCGTTGGCGCCGGTGTAGGTGATCACCAGCTTCTCGGTGGCCGCGCCGATCGCGTCGAGCAGCAATTGCCGGTCCTCGGAACGGATGTCGCGTTCCCCGGTCATCGGGCACCGGGCCAGCGCGTCGTCACCGTCGACGATGCCGAGCCGCGGGAACAGCCCGTCGTCCAGTCCGACCAGGCACACCACCCGGTGCGGCACCGAGCGCATCGGCACCATGGTGCACACCGTCAGGGTGCCGGTGCGGAAGTTGGCCCGCGTCGGGCGACCGGCCAGGCGCTGGTTGAGCAGCGCGCGAATGTCGGGCAGCCGCAACGCGATATCACCTCGGGTCCCGGCCTGGCCCAGCGCCTGAGCGAACTCGCGCTGCATCTGACCGGTCTGCCATTCGTCCGCATCGCGGACCTTTGTCAGCAGCGCGATGCCCTCGGTGAGGGCGGCCAGCCACTCGGTCAGCGGCCGGGTGCCGGTGAGCGAGTCGAGGGTGTGCTGCAGCCGGGCGATGAATTCGGCCAACTGCCCGGCCAATTGAACGCGGTTGCTGCTGACGTCGTCGAGCGGCAGCGTCGCGTCGATCCACGCGTTCGAATCGTCGGACATGGCGACGCCGGCCAGGATCCGGTCGATGCCGAAACGCCATGTGTTGTGCACGAAGTCGACGTGGTAGGGCCGCCGATGCTCTTGATCCAGGCCCCACCGGATGTTGGCCTGCCGGACCCAGCCGGTGATGGCCTCGTGGTCGTCGTCGGTGAATCCGAACCGGGCGCGCACCGGCGGGGCCTGGGCCAGGTTGAGCACCTCGCTGGCCGTCACCCGGCCGGCCGCCAGGGCCAGCAGTTGGGCGGCCACCCCCAGCAGCGGGTTGGTCTGGATCGGCGAGCGGTCCGCCAGCCGCACCCGCAGCTGGTGGGCGGGATGGGCGCCGTGCACCACGTCGCCCAGGCCGAAGTCCGCCATGATCAGCGGGGCGTAGGTCTCGATGTCCGGGCACATCACCAGGATGTCGCGCGGCTCGAGCGTCGGGTCGTCGGCCAACAGGCCGAGCAGCACCTCGCGCAGCACGTCGACCTGGCGGGCCGGGCCGTGGCAGTTGTGCACCTGCACGGATCGGTCGCCGGCCTCCATCGTGCGGCCTTGTGGGCGAACGTCATTGGCGGCGATGTCGGACTGCAGCCAGCCGAGCAGCGTGTCGGGGCGCGCGGCACCGGCCAGGTAGTCGTCGGTCGCGGGATCCGCCGGCAGTCCGCGTTGCAGTTCGCGCAGGTCTCGCCCCAGCGTGGCGAGCAGCGGATGCGAGACCGCGCGATGGCTGACGTCCTCGCGCCGGGGAATCGCGCCGCGGGCGCCGGCCAGCGCGCGCCACAGCACCTCGCTCGGGTGCGGTAGCCACAGATGCAGGTCGTGGTGGGTGGCCACCGCCTCCAGCAGCTCGATGTCGGTGCGGGTCAACCGGGTGTGCCCGAACAGCGACAGCCGGGGCGGCAGCTCGGTGGGCGCCTGCCGCAGCCGCGCGATGGTCTTGGCGTGCCGGACATGCGGCGGGTCGGCGGCGACCAGCGTGACCAGCGCCCGCCACAGCTCGGGCTGCCAGCGTAGATCCTCGTCGAGATCGCCGGGGTCGCCGTTGCCCCAGTCGACGAGCAGCTGCGGGCGCTGCCGCGCGTAGGAGTCGAACAGCCCGGCCAGCCGGCGCGCCACCTCGTATCGGCGGCCCTGCCGCAGCTCGGCCTCCGCGCCGGTGTGGAAGTGGCCCACGTGCATGGCCAGCGCGCGGCACCACGGCTCGTCCAGCGAGCAGTCGATCGCCTCCAGCAGCGGCCAGGCCATGGCGTCCGGCGACCACGGATCGTTGTCGGAGGTGCCGGTGATCTCGGCGATCAGCGAGCCGGGGCTGCGAAACGCCACCCCGGCGCACACCCCGTCGCCGCCGCGCGCACCGAGCACGTGGGACAACCGTTGGCTGAGCCAGCGTTCCACGCCGCGCGCCGGGACCACGACGAGTTCGGTGGCGAACGGGTCGGGTAGCGGGTCGGCCAGTAGGGCGCCGAGACCGTCGGCCAACAGATCGGTGCGCTCGGCACGGTGCAGATGAAGCGGCATTGCGGTGTCACGATAAACCTCGACACCGACGCGGAGGGTCTACTTGGCCAGCGTGAACTGGTTGACGTCGATGTATCCGGCCCGGAACGCGTCGGCGCAGCCGGTCAGGTACCGCATGTAGCGCTGATAGACCTCTTCGGACTGGATCTCGACGGCCTCACTGTGGCGCGCCTGCAAGGCCTCGGCCCAGCGGTCGAGGGTGCGGGCGTAATGCAGCTGCAGCGACTGCCTGCGCTTGAGGTTGAACCCCATCTTCGACGCGTGGAACTCGACTATCTCGATCGCCGGCAACTGGCCGCCCGGGAAGATCTCGCGGGCGATGAATTCGTTGAAGCTGGTCTGCTCCTCGGTCATCGGCAGTCCGCGCTCGACGATCTGCTGCGGGGTCAGCATGGTGATGGTGTGCAGCAGCATCACCCCGTCGTCGGGCAGGGTCCGGTAGGCCATCGCGAAGAAGTCGTCGTAGCGGTCGTAGCCGAAGTGCTCGAATGCGCCGATGGAGACGATGCGGTCCGCCTGCTCGTCGAATTCTTCCCAGCCATGCAGCAGTACCCGCTTGCTGCGTTCGGTGTTCATGCTCTCGAACAGCTTCTGGACGTGCGCGGCCTGATGTTCCGACAGGGTCAGGCCGACGACGTTCACGTCGTAGTTTTGCAGCGCGCGGCACATGGTGCCGCCCCAGCCGCAGCCGACGTCCAGCAGCGTCATGCCCGGCCGCAAACCCAGCTTGCCCAGCGAGAGGTCCATCTTGCGCAACTGCGCCTCTTCCAGCGAGATGTCCCGGTTGCGATCCCAATATGCGCAGCTGTAGGTCATGGTGGGGTCGAGGAACAACCGGAAGAAGTCGTCGGACAGGTCGTAATGGGCCTGTACCTCTTCGAAGTGCGGCGTCAGGTTCTCTGCCACGGCGGGCACCCGCCTTTCTGACTTGGGGCCATTCGGTTGTTCACGAGACCGCCGCTCGATTGGTTCACCACGACTTCCCGGAAACGTGGCGACCAAACCGGGCGGCGGTGCGGGCAAACTGGATCGATCCGGCGTCGCATGGCCACCGCGGTGGTGGCCGCCCTTGCAGAAATGATTGTGTTTAACTGTGGCCCAAGGCGTTTGGCTGCGTTGGCACCCGTCCACTCACACTTGCCGGAGCTAGACTACGGGCGAACGCGCAATCCCTGCGTGGGAATTCACCCGATCCTACGCCGGTTGATCCGGGAAAACAGTCGCTGGAGGGAGCCAGATGGAAGCCTGGGACGCGCTCTGCGCACGTCGCAACGTGCGGGAGTACCAACCGAAGCAGGTGCCGGCCGAGGACCTGGACCGCATTGCCGAGGCCGGCTGGCGCGCGCCGTCGGCTAAGAACCGTCAGCCGTGGGACTTCGTCATCGTCACCGACCGCGACCAGCTGGCCGAGCTGGCCACGGTCTGGCGGGGTGCGGGCCACATCGCCGCAGCCGCGGCCGCGATCGCCATCGTGGTTCCGGTGCCGCCCGACGAGCGGCGGGTCATCACCGACAACTACGACGTCGGCCAGGCCACCATGGCGATGATGATCGCCGCCACGGACCTGGGCATCGGGACCGGCCACTCGTCGGTGGGGGACCAGGACAAGGCGCGCGCGATCCTCGGCGTGCCCGACGAATACCTGGTGGCCTTCCTGCTCGGCGTCGGTTATCCCGCCGATCGCCCGCTCACCCCGATTCGCAAGCCGAACCGGCGGCCGTTCGCCGAGGTCGTGCACCACGGCCGTTGGTGATCGGCACTGCGAAAAACCTTCGGCGGCTTGTCGAGTCGTAAGGTGATGGGCGTGCATGACCGCCAGGGCGATTACGGGGTCGACGGTTCCTTTCACACCGTCTCAGCGCGCGCGCAGGCGATAGGCATCGGCGCTCAAGCCGCCGGCCTGGCCGCGTTCGCGGGTATCAGCTGGGCACGCGGCAAGCCGCTGCGGGCGGCATTGGCCGCGGTTTCCGCCGCGGGGATCGTGGGTACGGCGGTGCTGTACATGTACGCCACCCGGGCCGGGAAATTCGTTGTCTGGGAACGGGTTCTGCGCGACCTGCGACTCGCGGGCGACGAAACCGTGCTCGACCTCGGCTGCGGGCGCGGCGCGGTGCTGCTGGCCGCGGCCAAGCGGTTGCCGCGGGGCCGCGCGATCGGCGTCGACCTGTGGCAGGCCGACCAGACCGACAACTCCGAGCAGGCCACGCTGCGCAACGCGGTGGCCGAAGACGTCGCCGACCGCATCGAGTTGCACACCGCCGACATGACCGCGCTGCCGCTGCCCGACGAGAGCGTCGACGTGATCGTGAGCAACCTGGCCATCCACAACATTCCAGGTCACGCCGGCCGCCGCCGCGCGCTCGACGAAGCCGTGCGCGTGCTGCGGCCCGGGGGCCGGCTCGCGATCGCCGACCTCTGGGAGACGCGTCAACACGCCGCCCGGCTGCGCGAACTCGGCTGGCGCGACGTGCGCCGGCGCAACCTCGGCTGGCGGATGTGGTACGGCGGCCCGTGGTTCTCCACACGCTTGGTCACCGCGACCAAGCCGGAGTGAGATCCGGCGGGCATGCTTGGGGCCATGAACAGAACCGAAATCACCGAACAGGTCGTCATCGCCCGGCTGCGCGAGGGGCTGACGTGGCAACAGTTGGCCGACGCGATTGACAGGCCGCTGCTGTGGACCACGGCGGCCTTGCTCGGCCAGCACCCGATCCCGGTCGAGCAGGCCAAGGTTCTGGCGAAGAAGTTGAAGCTGGACGACTCGGTGGTGCCGGTGCTGGCCGCGACCCCGATGCGTGGCGGCCTGCCCACCGCGGTCCCCACCGACCCCACCGTCTACCGCTTCTACGAGGCCCTGCAGGTGTACGGCGGCGCCCTCAAGGAGGTGATTGCCGAACAGTTCGGCGACGGCATCATGAGCGCCATCAACTTCAGCCTCGACGTGCAGAAGAAACCGCACCCGTCCGGTGACCGGGTCGTCGTGACGTTCGACGGGAAATTCCTTCCCTATCAATGGGTCGAGGCGAAGGGCTGACACGAGGTCACTCGAGTGGCGTGACGGCACGGCGGGCGCGTGCCACACTGGCCTTCGAGGAGGCGAAGGGAACGCGGTGGCGGCCAGTGGCAGTCACCGCGTTCGCCGTTTCAGTTCATCAACACTTGCGGGGAAAGCTCTTTGAGCATCGCGTTGGCCCAGCGCATCTGGCGCAACGTCTCGGGGTGACAGCGCGACGTCAGGCTCAGCAGTTCGGAGTCCTTGGCGGCCTGCGCGCCCTGGGCCAGAAGCTCCCAGTCCAGCGAGACACCCGCCGACAGGCGGTGCAGCCGGCGCAGGTCGGCGAGCAGCGCCAGGCCCGGCTCCGGACGGTGCCGCAGCAGGCCGCTCATCCGCGACTGCACAAAACCGGTGATTGCGCGGGTCCGCGGGTCGGCGGACAGGCGCAGACCGTGGTGGCGGCCGTGCCGCGCCAGCTCGCTGACGTGATCCTGCGACCAGCGGGCCATGTCGCGGGCGAGGTGATAGATGTCCTGGTCGCTGTGGTGGCGCGCCGCCACCACATTGAACTCATGGGCCAGCTTGCGTTCGGAGCGGTGCAGCTCGCGGATCGCCAACTTCAGCTTCATGGCCGCCCTCCCGTGGCGACGACCTCGGTGACGCCGGCCAACTTGCCGCCCACCGTCGCCGGCACCGATCCGTTGGCTGGCGCCGCGGTGGTGGGCGCGTGCCCGTTCCGGTCGGGCGGACTGACCCCGACCTTGCGCAGCCGCGCGGCGGCCGTCTTGTAGATCGGCTGCTTGGACACCGGATCCCAATCGGTCAGCGTCATCTCGTTGCCGGCCCGATGATGGCTCTTGTCATCGGTGTCCCAGTAGCCGTAGTGGAAGGGCACGAACAGCACGCCCTGGCGGATGCCACAGATGCGCGCGGCGCACGCGACACAGCCGCGCGGCGTCCTCACCTCGACGAGGTCGCCCTCGCCGATGCCCAGGCGCTGGGCGTCGTGTTCGGACACCTCGACCCACACCTCGGGGGCGGCCTGCTGAAGTTGCTGTGCCCGAGCGGTTTTGGTGCGAGTATGGAAATGGTAGACGGTGCGACCGGTGGTCAACGCGAACGGAAACTCGGAGCTGGGCCGCTCGTGCGGGGGCACGTATTCGGCCGCCTTGATGATGGCCTTGCCGAAGGGGTTCATCGAGCGGTACTCGTCGGGCTGCAGCGGCGCGCCGGTGATCATGTCCTTGCCGTATGCCTCGCAGTAGTCGGGGGTCGCCCAGAACTCCGCGTCGGCGTAGAGCCGCTCGGTGCCGTCGGGATGCTCTGCGTTACAAGGCCATTGGATGCCGCTGCCGCCACGCAGCTTGGCATAGCTCAGTCCTGTGTAATCACACGGTCGGCCCACGGTGCACTTCTTCCAGGCCTCGAACGCCGACTCCGCATCCGTCCACGGCGGGAACGGCTGGCCGTCGGAGTCGCGGAAGTCCATCCGGCGCGCGTAATCCAGGAAGATGTCGAGGTCGGAGCGCGCGAAACCCGGTGGCTCCACGGCCTTTTCGGACAGGTGGACGGTCCGGTCGGCGTTGGTGAACGTGCCGGTCTTCTCGCCCCACGCCGCGGCGGGCAACACCACGTCGGCCAGCGCGGCCGTCTCGGTCAGGAAGATGTCCTGGACGATGAGGAACAGCCGTTCCTGCGACAGGATGTCGCGGATCCGGCGAAGCTCCGGCAGCGACACCGCGGGATTGGTGGCGGTGACCCACAGCATCCGCAACGTTCCCTCCTCGGCGAAGCGGAACATCTGCATCGCATGGGTCGGGGGAGCGTAGTGCGGAATCTGCAGGGGCTCGAGGTTCCAGAGCTTCGCCAGCTCCTCGATGTGGGAGTCGTTGGCCCAGTTACGGAAGCCGGCCAAGTCGCCATCGGCACCGCACTCGCGGGTGTTCTCCGCGGTCGGCTGCCCGTTCATCTGCAGCACCCCACAGCCCGGCTTGCCCAGCATGCCGCGCACCAGGTGAATGTTGTTGACCTGCACGGACGCCGCGGTCGCCTGGTGGGACTGGTAGAAGCCCTGCAGCACGGTGGACATCAACCGCTCGGCCGTGCCCAGCAGCCGCGCCGCCCGCCGGATGTCGTCGGCGGCCACACCGCAGATCTCGGCCGCCCGCTCCGGCGGGAACTCCTCGACCCGGCCGCGCAGTTCGTCGAAACCGACTGTGTGCGAGTCGATGTAGTCCCGGTCGATCCAGCCGTGGCCGATGATCTCGTGCAGCAGGCCGTTCATCAACGCCACGTTGGTGCCCGGCAGCGGGGCCAGGTGAACGGTCGCCTGCCGTGCCACCGGCGTGAGCCGCGGGTCGACGCAGACGATCGCCGGCGGCGATTGGCCGGCCAGCCGGTCCAGCATCCGCGCCCACAGCACGGTCTGCGTCTCGGCGACGTTGTGCCCGAATAACGCAATGACGTCGGCGTGGTCGACATCGGTGTAGGACCCCGGTTGCCCGTCGCAGCCGAACGATTCCTTGAGCGCCTCGGCCGCCGTCGCCGTGCACAGCCGGGTGTTGCCGTCGACGTGGTTGGTGCCGATCGCCCCGTGCGCGATCGCCCCCTGGGTGTAGTACTCCTCGGCGAACAACTGGCCGGAGGTGTAGAACCCGATGGAGCTGGGGCTGTAGCTGTCGAGTAGGTCCTTGGTGTGGTTCACGATTCGCTGCATCGCGGTGTCCCAGTCGCACGGCTTCAGCTCGCCGCGGACCCGGATCATCGGTGTGGTGAGCCGGTCGGACGAGGCGTTGGCCTGCCAGCCGAACAGATCCTTCGGATCGAGCCGCCCATGGTTGACCCGGTCGACGGCGCGCCCGCGCACGCCCACGATCCGCCCGTCCTTGACGGCGATGTCCAAACCGTCGCCGTTGGAATGCAGTACCGCCGCCGATTGCACCCAGCGGTCCACCGACTCGGGCGTGACCCCGTCGGCCAGGTAGGTGTCGATGCGCTCCGGCCACCGCGTGCCGGGTCCGTAGGGGGTTCGCGTTCCCCAGGGATCCGCGATGCGATCTATGGCCATTCCGGTGACTTCCCCGGCAGCGGCCCGCGAAACCGGCTCGGGCGGACGCGCTGGCGCGGCTCACACCCCGAATTCGGCTTCGATCCCGTCGATGCCGGCGCGGATGGCCGCCAGTCCGTCGGCCCGGGTGCGCAACTTGGTGGCGGCGTGGGCGCGCTGATGCAGGCCGGCGAACTCCCGCGCGGCCTCTACGGCGCGGTCGACCACCACCTCCGGCAGCACGATCTCGTCGATAAAGCCTGCGGCGAGCGCGGTTTCACCGAAGAACGTCTTGGCCAGCCCGGCGGCCTGTTGGTAGGCCGAGGGCGTCAACCGCAGCTTCATGATCTCGCACGCGGCGTAGGGGATCACCATGCCGATGGCGACCTCGTTGGCCTGGATGTTGTAGGCGTGCGCGGCAATCCGGTGATCGCCCGCCGACAACAGGAACGCGCCCATCGCGATGGCGTGGCCGGTGCACGCCATCACCACCGGCTTGGGCAGGGACAGCAGGCGATACGCCAGCTCGAACCCGCCGCGGAGCATGTCGATCGCGGGCTGCACCTCGCCGGAAGTCAGGATCTTCAGGTCGAAGCCGCCGCTGAACACCCGATCGTTTCCGGTGATCACCAGCGCCGCGGCGTTGTCCGCCTCGGCGGTGTCGATCGCGTCGTTGAGGGCCTGCTGCATGGTGGGGCCCAGCGCGTTGACCTTGCCGTCGTCCATCTTGATGACGGCGATGGAGTCCTTGACGCTGTAGTGGACCGGGGCGTTCATCGGTAGCTCCTTGCCGTCAGGCGGGCTGGCTGCGGTGCTTGCCCAGGTCGTCTTCGGCGTTGCTCCAGCGCAGGCTCACATCGGTGGGCTCTTCGAGTTGGCGCACGCGCCATCTGTCTTGGGTTTCCCGGACCGCGGCGTTGATCCGTTCGATCTCGCTGCGGAACACCTCGGGGCGGGTTTCCTTGCTGGCGTAGTGGAAGTAGGTCAACAGGCCGCGCAGCAGCTCCAGCTTTTCCTTCTCCCGCTTCGCCAGGTCATGGCTGGTCATCAACTCGATGCGCTGGACGGGCGGCAGGGCGTCCCAGTCCAGCACGACGTCGGTGTGCAGCGGGGAGCGCTCCCGCTCCCAGAACCGCCGGCCCTGCGGTCGCGCGGGCCGGTCGTAGTAGGTCACGGTGCCGGTGAAGCGGGATTCGATGCCGCTGCCGATCTCGGCGCGGTCGAGCGCGGAATCCCACACCATGCGCCACTCCTGCCCGGGCGCCAGCGTCGGCAACTCGCGGGGGAGCCGCAGTTCGACGACGTCGGCGTAGCCGTCGGTGGCGTTCTCGTATTCGGCCACCGTGGGGGGATTGTCGAAGGAGAACCCGATGTCGTAGGCCGCGGTTTGGCCGAAATTCCGGACCACCAGCTCGATCACGTGCCAGTCGGCGGAATGCGGCTCCATGAACATCGCGACCTGGGGGCGGGTCTGCTCGGCCGCCGCGCGGCGATTGCGGTTGATCTGGCTGTTGGTGAAAATCAGCGTGACGATCGCCAGGACGATCGCCGCCCACGCTGCCCACGCTATCCAGGTGCTGGACCCGGCGTGCGTGACATCATGCCAGCTGTCCTGGATCCAACCCGTGGAATACACCCTCCGCTTATATCACAGGGGCGGCCGTTGGATGGGTGTTACCGAACGATCCCCGTGCGGCTCAGCCGCCCATCAGCATCCGCCATTGATCGAGGTTCGAGGCACGGTACACGTAGTTGGAACGCTTCACCTCCGAGAGCGAGGCGCTGGGCTCCGCCGAATACCAGTGGCCCGGGAAAACCGTCGGGTCGCCGGGCAGGGTCGCGAGCCGCTGCAGGCTGCGGTACATCTCGTCGGAGTCCCCGCCGGGGAAATCGGTGCGCCCGCAGCCGTCCAAAAACAGCGTGTCGCCGGCGACGAGGCGGCCGTCGAGCAGAAAGCACTGACTGCCCGGCGTGTGGCCCGGGGTGTGCAGCAACTCGATCTCGATGTCGCCGATGCTGACCTTGTCATGGTTCTCATGGGACGTCAGGTCGCCCAGGCTTATCCCGGTGACCCGCGAAACCCACAGTGCCTCATGGGTATTGACGTGCACGGGCACCGGTGTCCGCTCCAGCAGTTCGGCCAGGCCCGCCAGCGCGAATCCCATCATCGATCCACCCACGTGGTCGGGGTGGTGGTGGGTCACCAGCACGCCGGACAGGTGCATGCCGTCGGCCTCGAGCGCGTCGAGCAGATCGCCCGCGGCATAGGCCGGGTCGACGACCACGCAGTCACCGGTTTGCCGGTCGCCGATCAGGTAGGCGAAGTTGCGCATCTGCGTCGCGATCATGTCGCCGGCGGCGAAGTCGCGGCCGGAGAGCAGTTGACGAAAGTACAGCCGGTCCTCGGGCACGTGACCAGACTAGGACCCGGCGCGACACCGCCGTTTCGGGCCCGCTTCGGCCGGTATCCAGTGGGTACTGTTGGCGCATGAAGAAGAAGGTCGAAATCGAGGTCGACGTCGATCTGGTCGATGAGGCGATCCGCCGGTTTCATCTCCTCGATGCGCGCGAGGCCGTCAACCTCGCGTTGCGGACACTGCTCAACGATGGCGATTCCGTCGAACAGGACGACGCTTACGACGAGTTCAGTGACCTCAGTGCCTGGCAACCTCACCGCAACGGCGGTGGAGCTTCGTAAGACCGTGGTTTGGTTCCGCTGCGAGCCAGGCTGTACCCTCTTTTAGGCCCGCGCGGAGGAGATCGCTTCGGGTGAACGGCCCCCTTAGCTCAGTCGGTAGAGCGTTTCCATGGTAAGGAAAAGGTCAACGGTTCGATTCCGTTAGGGGGCTCGGCGGACGCCGAGCAGGCGTGGCGGCCCCGACCCAAAAAGGGGTGGCCAGAGGCGATGTAGCTCAGTCGGTTAGAGCGAACGACTCATAATCGTTAGGTCGCCGGTTCGAGTCCGGCCATCGCTACAACACAACAACACAGCTTTTTCTTTGAAGGAATCGAGAGAGAACCGTCATGGCGTCCAGTACTGACGTACGGCCGAAGATCACCTTGGCATGCGAGGTGTGCAAGCACCGTAACTACATCACCAAGAAAAACCGCCGGAACGACCCGGACCGGCTGGAGCTGAAGAAGTTCTGCCCCAACTGCGGTAAGCACCAGGCGCATCGGGAGACACGCTAGCGGTCACCCGCGGGCGTTTACTCCGATTGACTAGGTAGTTTAAGAACCGTGCCGTTAAGCGAGAGCATCGTCGGGATGCACTACCGCTACCCCGATCATTACGAGGTGGAGCGGGAGAAGATCCGCGAACATGCGACGGCCGTGCAGAACCACGACGCCTGGTTCTTCGAGGAGAAGGCGGCGGCCGAACTCGGCTACAAGGGGCTGCTCGCCCCGCTGACGTTCGTCTGCGTGTTCGGCTACCAGGCGCAGACGGCGTTCTTCAAGTACGCCAACATCGCCGTCCACGACGCACAGATCGTTCAGGTCGACCAGGTGCTGAAGTACTTCGCACCGCTCGTGGCCGGGGACAAGCTGTACTGCGACGTTTCTGTGGACTCGATGCGTACGACGCACGGCACCCAGATCATCGTCACCAAGAACGTCATCACCAACGAGGCCGGTGACGTCGTGCAAGAGACCTACACGACCCTGGCGGGCCGTGCCGGCGAGGATGGAGAAGAGGGATTTACTGATGCCACTGCGTGAGTTCAGCTCGGTGAAGGTGGGTGACCTGCTTCCGGAGAAGACCTACCCGCTGACCCGGCAGGATCTGGTGAATTACGCGGGGGTCTCTGGCGACTTGAATCCGATCCACTGGGACGACGAGATGGCCAAGGTCGTCGGCCTGGACACCGCGATCGCGCACGGCATGCTGACCATGGGCATCGGCGGCGGCTACGTCACCGCGTGGATCGGCGACCCGGGTGCCGTGACCGAGTACAACGTGCGGTTCACCGCCGTGGTGCCGGTACCCAACGACGGCAAGGGCGCCGAGCTGGTCTTCAACGGCCGGGTCAAGTCCGCCGATCCCGAGACAAAGTCCGTGACCATCGCGCTCACGGCCACCACCGGCGGCAAGAAGATCTTCGGCAGGGCCATCGCGTCCGCAATACTCGCATAGCCCATGGCGCTCAAAACAGACATCAGGGGGATGATCTGGCGCTACCCGGACTACTTCGTTGTGGGGCGGGAACAACTGCGCCAGTTCGCCCTTGCCATCAAAAACCGCCACCCGGCGCACTACGAGGAAGACGCCGCCGCCGACCTCGGCCACGACGCGATCATCGCGCCGCTGACCTACGGGACCATCTTCGCCAAGCTGGTCCAGCTCGATTTCTTCCGGCACGTCGACATCGGCATGGAGACGCTGGTGATCGTCCAGGTCGACCAGCGGTTCGTGTTCTCCAAGCCGATCAAGGCCGGCGACAAGCTGTGGGCCCGGATGGACATCCAGTCGGTGGACGAGCGTTTCGGCGCCGACATCGTGGTCACCAAGAACATCTGCACCAACGAGCATGGTGAGGTGGTCCTCGAGGCCTACACCACGCTGATGAGCCAGTACGCCGACAACTCCGCGAACCTGCGCTGGGACCCGGAGTCCGGCCAGGTCGTCAGAACGGCGTAATTAGTATCTGGCTCGCGCGCCGATGTACACTCGGTCCTCGGGGTTTTCCCAGCATTAGCGCGCTTTCCGTGAGTCGAGCAATCGGAAGGCGCGCGTGTCATGTGAGCCCCGGTAGGTAAGCGCAGGTTGGCCTGCCAACCGCGAAGGGGCGTAGCTCAACTGGCAGAGCAGCGGTCTCCAAAACCGCAGGTTGCAGGTTCAAGTCCTGTCGCCCCTGCTGAAGACGAACGTCCGCTGACGATGCAGGCCGGGACGGCCTGAGGAGGAAGCGGACAACGAGGGATGTGCCATGGTGGACACTGGAAGTGTGTGCCGCCACAGATGGGACGGCTTTCGGGGTACGAGCAAACAAAGGAGCATGCGGTGAGCGACGAAGGCGACGTTGCCAACGACGCCGCAAGCGACGGCACTGACAAAGAGGACGGCAGCGCGAGCGGCGGTCGGACGGCGGTGGTGACGCGGCCACAGCGCCCCACGGGCAAGCGGTCCCGGCAGCGGGCCGTCGAGGCCGGCGAAGACGCCGAGTCGGCGGACGACGCCGAGGCCGCCGCGCCGGAGAAGACCAAGAAGGGCGCCAAGGCCAAGAAGGCCGCGAAGCCCAAGAAGGCCGGCGACCATCGGGTCAACCCCTTCGTGTTCGTCTACAACTACCTCAAGCAGGTCGTTGCAGAGATGCGGAAGGTCATCTGGCCCAACCGCAAGCAGATGCTCACTTACACCTCCGTTGTGCTGGCTTTCCTGGCCTTCATGGTGGCGCTGGTCGGCCTGGCGGATTTCGGCCTGACCAAGCTGGTGCTGTTGGTGTTCGGCTGAGCGAGTGACAGAGAGGACTCAAACCGTGACTACCTTCGACGGTGACCCGTCCGCGGGTGAAGCGGTCGACGTGGACGAGGCCGCACAGGCGCAGGCCACCGACACCTCTGCAGCCGCTGAGGTCACCGAGGCGACTGCCGACGAGACGGCCGAGGCCGCCGAGACGCCCGACGAGTCGGCCGAAGAGGCCGACCCGGCCGCCACGCTCAAGGCGGAGCTGCGCAGCAAGCCCGGCGACTGGTATGTCATCCACTCCTACGCGGGATACGAGAACAAGGTGAAAGCCAACCTCGAAACCCGTGTGCAGAACCTCGATGTCGGTGACTACATCTTCCAGGTGGAGGTGCCCACCGAAGAGGTCACCGAGATCAAGAACGGTCAGCGCAAGCAGGTCAATCGCAAGGTGCTGCCCGGCTACATCCTGGTGCGCATGGACCTGACCGACGACTCGTGGGCCGCGGTGCGCAACACCCCCGGCGTCACCGGATTCGTCGGGGCGACCTCGCGTCCGTCGGCGCTGACGCTCGACGACGTGGTGAAGTTCCTGCTGCCGCGCGGCGCGACGAAGAAGGCTGCCAAGGGTGCGGCCACCACGGCCGCCGCCGCCGAGGTCGGCGGGCTGGAACGCCCGGCCATCGAGGTCGACTACGAGGTCGGCGAATCGGTGACAGTCATGGACGGCCCGTTCGCGACGCTGCCGGCCACCATCAGCGAGGTCAACGGCGAACAGCAGAAGCTCAAGGTGCTGGTGTCGATCTTCGGCCGCGAAACCCCGGTCGAATTGACCTTCAGCCAAGTCTCCAAGCTCTAACCGGCGCATACGCCGGGCGTAAACCAGGAAGGAACAGCACAATCTCATGGCCCCGAAGAAGAAAGTCGTCGGGCTGATCAAGCTTCAGATCCAGGCGGGGCAGGCCAACCCGGCGCCGCCGGTCGGGCCCGCGCTCGGTCAGCATGGTGTCAACATCATGGAGTTCTGCAAGGCATACAACGCTGCCACGGAGAACCAGCGCGGCCAGGTCATCCCGGTGGAGATCACGGTCTACGAGGACCGCAGCTTCACCTTCGCGCTCAAGACCCCGCCCGCCGCCAAGCTGCTGCTCAAGGCCGCCGGCGTGGGCAAGGGATCGGCCGAGCCGCACAAGACCAAGGTCGCCAAGGTCAGCTGGGACCAGGTGAAGGAGATCGCCGAGACCAAGAAAGCCGACCTGAACGCCAACGACATCGACGCCGCCGCCAAGATCATCGCCGGCACCGCCCGGTCGATGGGCATCACCGTCGAGTAGTCCGAATCGACGCAAAATCACCGTCGAGTAATAACCGGCAAAGACCGTGGGAGGGCTGGCTTCGGCCCGAGTTAACCACGACCCAACACCAGATTGGATTGATCGATGAGCAAGAACAGCAAGGCATACCGCGCCGCCGCCGAAAAGGTGGACCGCGACAACCTCTACTCCCCGCTGGAGGCGGCCAAGCTCGCCAAGGAGACGTCGTCGAGCAAGCAGGACTCCACCGTCGAGGTGGCGATCCGGCTCGGCGTCGACCCGCGCAAGGCCGACCAGATGGTCCGCGGCACGGTCAACCTTCCGCACGGCACCGGAAAGACCGCCCGTGTCGCGGTGTTCGCGGTCGGTGACAAGGCCGAGCAGGCCCAGGCCGCCGGCGCCGACATCGTCGGCAGCGACGACCTGATCGAGAAGATCCAGGGCGGCTGGCTGGAATTCGACGCCGCGATCGCGACCCCGGACCAGATGGCCAAGGTCGGTCGCATCGCCCGCGTGCTCGGTCCCCGCGGCCTGATGCCGAACCCCAAGACCGGCACCGTGACCCCCGACGTCGCCAAGGCCGTGTCCGACATCAAGGGCGGCAAGATCAACTTCCGGGTGGACAAGCAGGCCAACCTGCACTTCGTCATCGGCAAGGCGTCATTCGACGAGAAGGCGCTGGCCGAGAACTACGGCGCCGCGCTGGACGAGGTGCTGCGCCTCAAGCCGTCCGCCTCCAAGGGGCGCTACCTGAAGAAGATCGTGGTCTCGACGACGACCGGCCCGGGCATCCCGGTGGACCCGGCCGTCACCCGCAACTTCGCGGAGGGCTAACCCCCACACTCGGCGATGCGCCGCCGCAGAAACGCGCGGCCGGGGTCGGATCCATTGGACTCCAACGCCTCTCGATACCAAGGCAGCGCATCGGCGGGTCTGTTCGCGCGCCGCAGCAGGTCGGCGCGCACGATCGCGACGAGGTTCGACCGGGTCAGCCGCGGATCGGGGGCCACCGTGTCCAAAGCGGCCAGGCCCGCGTCGGGACCGTCGCGGAATCCGATCGCCAGCGCGCGGTTGGCGGCCACCACCGGCGAGCCGGTCAACGCGAACAGCCGGTCGTAGGCGACGCAGATGGTCGCCCAGTCGGTCCGCTCCCAGGACGGTGCCGTGGCATGCAGCGCGGCGATCACGGCCTGGGGCAGGTAGGCGCCCGTGGAGCCCTGGGCGCGACGCAACCGCTCAAGCCCGCGTGAGATGCGGTCCCGGTCCCAGCGGCGTCGGTCCTGGTCCTCCAGCGGCACCAGCATTCCGGTGTCGTCCACCCGGGTCGCGCGGCGCGAATCGTGCAGCAGCATCAGGGCGGACAGGGCGTGCGCCTCAGGCTCGTCGGGCAGCAGCGCGCACAGCTCGGCGCCCAGCCGGATCCCTTCGTCGCACAGGTCGTCGCGGATGGCCGACGGGCCCGCGGTCGACCAGTAGCCCTCGGTGAATACCGAATAGACGCAACCGAACACGTGCGGCGTGCG
Source organism: Mycobacterium sp. MUNTM1 (assembly GCF_054660795.1). Taxonomy (NCBI): domain Bacteria; kingdom Bacillati; phylum Actinomycetota; class Actinomycetes; order Mycobacteriales; family Mycobacteriaceae; genus Mycobacterium; species Mycobacterium sp. MUNTM1. Next base: position 98,624 of record NZ_BAAGDE010000011.1, on the reverse strand, counting down.
CTCGGGCAGCAACTCGGCCGGCGGCACCCGCAGCGGGATGTTGGCATGCCGAACCTTGTTCTTGGCGCGCGTGATTCGCTGACCGACGGCCGCCTCGGACTGCAGGAGCGCCCGCGCGATCTCGCCGACGGTCAAACCGGACACCAACCGCAGGGTGAGGGCCAACTGCGATTGCCGGTCCAGCGCCGGGTGGGCACAGGTGAACATCATCCGCAACTCGTCGTCGCGTACCGGATGCGGATCGGTGCGATCGGTGCGCGCCCTGATGTCGTCCACCACGGCCGCCAATTCCTTTCCGGGGCGCACGGTTTCGCGGCGCAGCCGGTCCCGGGCGCGGTTACGGGCGACGGTCACCAGCCAGCCGCCCGGGCTTTCGGGCACGCCGTCGCGCGGCCAGGTGCGCAGCGCTTCGGCGCAGGCCTCCTGGACGGCGTCCTCGGCGACGGTGAGGTCACCCGACCACCGCGCGAGCGCGGCCACGGCCGGGCCCCATTCCCGGCGGAAGACGCCGTCCAGGTTGGCCATCCGCTACAGGGCGGAGACGCCCGCCAGTTGGCGCAGCTGCACGGTCGAGGCGGGGATCATCGACGCGATTTTGATCGCCTCGTCGCGGTCGCTGGCGCCCAGCAGGTAGATGCCGGTCGCGATCTCGGCGCCCTCGACATAGGGGCCGTCCGTGATGAGGACCTCGCCGTCACGCACCCGCACGGTCGTCGCGGTGGAACGGTCGTGCAGCGCCGCCCCGCCGAGCACCCGATCACCGGCGGCGGCGTGCAGATCCGCGTGCTTGGCGGCCACCGCCTCCCACTCGGGGGTGCCCGGCGTGTGGGCGGTGGCGGGCGGTTCCAGCAGGAGCGCGAGCCAGTCGTTGCCGGTCAGGGCGCGCGTCGGCTCGATCGAGTGGACCACCGGCCACAACTCCACCGCCCCGAACGCGGCGATCGGGACGTCACGCGCCAGTGCCAGCGCCTCGTCCAGGTTTTCGGCCTCGAAGACGTAGTAGCCGCACGCCACCTCGGCGGTCTCGGCGAAGGGGCCGTCGGTGACGGTCGGCGCGTCCGGGCCGCCGGTGATCACCGCCGCAGCCGCGGCGGGGGCCAGCGCGTCACCGGCCTTGATCGCCGGTCCGGCCTTGGCGTGGAAGCTCTCCCAGGCCGCCATCGCGGTGGCGGGATCGTCGGGCGTACGTTCGGATTCCTTGCTGATCAACAGGGCGAAGTACTGCATGTTCGTCACCTCCGATAGTGAGCGGAGCCGTCTGCTCCACTCTCTACCTACTCGACGAACCGCGCAGCGCTAATCCGACAGGCGGCGCGAATCAGGCGGCCGCGCCCGGCTTGAGGTAGGTCACCAGGCTGACGTCGAGCATCTCGTCGCCGAAGTAGTGCTCGCAGCCGCGAAGGTACTTGATGTAGCGGTTGTAGACCTCTTCGGAGGTGACCTCGATGGCCTTGTCCCGGTTCGACTCCAGGGTGTCGCCCCAGATGTGCAGCGTCTTGACGTAGTGCGGTCGCAGCGAAAGCGGCTCGGGCACAACAAATCCCACCTTCTCGCCGTGATCGACCATCATCTGGGTGGACGGCAGCCGACCGCCCGGGAAGATCTCGGTGATGATGAACTTGATGAATCGCGCCGTCTCGAAGCTCAGCTTCTTGCCGCGGGCGCGCAGGTCGTCGGGGTGGTAGCTGACGCTGCTCTGCACGGTCATCCGGCCGTCGTCGGGCATGATGCCGAAAGTGCGCTTGAAGAAATCGTCGTAGTTCTCGTGGCCGAAGTGCTCGAAGGCCTCGATCGACACGATGCGGTCGACGGGCTCGTTGAAGTCCTCCCAGTTCTGCAGGCGGACCTGGCGCGACCGGCCGGTGTCGATGGAATCGAGCAACGCCTGAGCGCGGGCGTGCTGGTTCTTGGACAGCGTCAGGCCGATGACGTTGACGTCGAATCGCTCGACGGCGCGCTTCATGGTGGTGCCCCACCCGCACCCGATGTCCAGCAAAGTCATGCCCGGCTTGAGGTCCAGCTTGTCCAGGTTGAGGTCGATCTTGGCGTACTGGGCCTCTTCCAGGCTCATGTCGTCGCGCTCGAAGTAGGCGCAGCTGTAGATCCGGGACGGGTCCTGGAACAGGCCGAAGAAGTCGTCGGAGACGTCGTAGTGCGCCTGGATGTCCTCCGAACGCGTCCGCGTCTTCGTCGGGCTAGTCGGTTGATCAGCCATTTTCGTCCTGTTCTCCTCCGCTGAGGTTCACTTCCTACAACCCGCGCACGCATCGGAGGGGTCGCGTTTGACCTGCAACGATACCCAACATCGAGGCGCATTTTTGAAAAAGGGTGCGGGTGCGCGTCGCGGGCCCGACCGCGGATACGGAGTCTACTTTTCCAGGGTGGGCGGGTTCGCGTCCACCCAGCCCACCGCTACTTGGTGAGCGTGTACTGGGCGACGTTGGAGATGCCCTTGCGGAACAGCTCCGCGCAGCCGGTCAGGTAGCGCATGTAGCGGTCGTAGACCTCTTCGGACTGGACGGCGATGGCGCGCTCGCGATTGGCCTCGAGATTGGCCGCCCAGGTGTCCAGCGTGCGCGCGTAATGCGGCTGCAGATATTGCGTCTGCTCCAGCGAGAATCCGCTGGCCCGGGAATTGTCGACGATATCGGGCTCGCCGCACATGCCCCCGCCGGGGAAAATTTCCTTGCCGAGGAAGCGCAAGAATCGCAGATCCGACATCGTGATCGTGATGCCGTGCTCATGCCAGTAGGTTTGCGGATGCGTGAAAATGCTGTGCATCAACATTCGGCTGTTCTCGGGAAGGGTCTTATAGGCCCAGTCCCAGAACGCGGGCCAGCGTTCCTTTTTGAACGCGTCGAACGCCTCGAAGCTGATGATCCGATCGACCTGCTCGTCGAACTCTTCCCAACCCTGCAGCCGGGCCTCGGCGCGCCGCGTCGTCGGGATCGCTTCCAGCCTCGCCTTGGTGCGCGCGTAATGGTTGCGGCTCAGCGTGATGCCAATGACATTCACGTCGTACTTCTCGAGTGCGCGAACCACCGCGCCGCCCCAGCCGCAGCCGACGTCGAGCACCGTCATGCCCGGATCGAGTTTCATCTTGTCCAGCGCCAGATCGATCTTGGCGAGCTGCGCCTCTTCCAGGGTCATGTCGTCGTTCTTGAAGTAGGCGCAGGTATAGACCATGTTCGGGTCGAGGAACAGCGCAAAGAAGTCGTCCGAAATGTCGTAGGTCGCCTGCGACTCTTCGTAATACGGCTTCAGCTTGGCCATTTGGGACACCCACCCTTCTCTGCCAACGGTACAGCCCTGCCACATGGACGGAAAATCACGGGGATGCGTTTCTACCGAATGTTTTTGGTTACCAGGCCCTGCTGAAGTTTTTCGTCAGCACGCCGATCACCTGATCCCACAACTGCTGTGGAAGATCATGACCCATTCCGTCGAATGTCACCAATCGGGCGCCGTCGATGGCCCGCGCCACGGCGCGCCCCCCGAACGGCCGCATCAGCTTGTCGGCCCGGCCGTGGATCACCACGGTCGGAGCGGTGGTCTCGCGGTTGTAGCGGCGCAGGCTGCCGCTGCCCAGCACGGCGCCGAAATGCCGCGCGACGCCCTGGGGGTAGTAGTTGCGGTCGTAGCCCTCGGCGGCCTCGGCGCGGGCCTGTTCTTCGGGCACGCGATAGCGCGGGCTGCCGATGATGTTGCCGACGCGCACCGCGTTGTCGATGATCACCTCGCGCGGCGAGTCCGGGGGCGGCCCCTTCAGCAGCGCCAGCAGCGCGCGGGGGGCCGGCGGCGGCAGCAGCGGCGCGTTGTTGCTGGAGAAGATGACCGCCAGTGACCTGGTCCGCTCGCGGAATCGGGCGGCGAAGATCTGCGCGATCATGCCGCCCATCGACGCACCCACGATGTGGGCGCCGTCGATGCCCAGGTGATCCAGCACGGCCGCGGCGTCGTCGGCCATGTCTTCCAGCCGGTACGCCGACCGGCTGGGCAGACCCAGCCAGGACCGCAGCAGCCGGATCACCAGTGGCTGCCCCGAGCTGCGGTGCTGTGTCTTGCTGGACAGGCCGACGTCGCGGTTGTCGTACCGGATGACCCGCAGGCCGTGGCCGACCAGCCGCTCGCAGAACGCGACCCGCCACAGCAGCAGCTGGGCTCCCAGGCCCATGATCAGCAGGACGGGCGGGTCGTCGATGTCGCCCATGTCCTCGTAGTACAGCTTCAGATCGCCGGAAATGGCATGCCCCGTGCGGACCTGCACCAGAGAAGCTCCTATACCTCGACGTCGGAGGAGTGCTCGCGACTGACCTCGACCATGAAGTTCGCGAAATAGCCCGTCAGTTGCGGATCCGACATCATCTGCCACTTGGGCGCGAGCAGCTTCATGTACCGCTCGACGTAGAGGAATTGCTTGCCGATCAGGACCAGCTCGCGGGGGAGCTTGACGTCGTAGGCGTCGGCCAGCGCCGACAGCTGCCGGCCGATGTCGGCGTAGGACATGTCGCCCAGCGTCGACATGGTCAGCGGGGTCGCGAACTTCTCCAGGTCCTTAGCGGCCTCGGCCTCCGGCTTCATGGTGCCGACGGCGCCCATCAGCACGACGATCTTGCCCGCCGCCGCGTGGTCCTTCTTGACCAGCAGCGCGTACACCAGCTCGCGCAGCAGCCAGCGGGTGCGGGGATCGATGCGGCCCATGATCCCGAAGTCGAAGAAAACGATGCGGCCCTGGTCGTCCACGTAGAGGTTGCCGGCGTGCAGGTCGCCGTGGAACAGCCCGTGCCGCAGCCCGCCCTCGAACAGCGAGAACAGCAGCGCCTTGACCAGCTCGGTGCCGTCGAAGCCGGCCTTGCGGATGGCGGCGACGTCGTCGATGCGGATGCCATGCACCCGTTCCATGGTCAGCACCCGGTCGCTGGTGAAGTCCCAGAACACCTGCGGCACCCGGATGTTGCGGCCCAGCGGGGAGGCGTGCAGGTGCGACACCCAAGCCTCCATCGACTGCGCCTCCAGTCGGAAGTTCAGCTCCTCGGCCAGGTTGTCGGAGAAGTCGGCCACCACGTCCTGCGCCGACAGCCGGCGGCCCAGCTTGGCCAGCTCGACGGCCTGGGCGAAACGCTTGAGGATCTGCAGGTCGGCCGCGACCCGGCGGCGGATGCCCGGGCGCTGGATCTTGACGACGACCTCCTCGCCGCTGTGCAGGGTCGCGTAGTGCACCTGCGCGATGGACGCCGACGCGAACGGCGTCTCGTCCCATTTGGCGAACAGCTCGGACGGGTCACCGCCGAGGTCTTCGACGAAGAGCTTGTGCACCTCGTCGGGGTCGGCGGGCGGCACCCGGTCGAGCAGACCGCGGAACTCCCGGGACAGCGATTCGCCGAACGCGCCGGGACTCGACGCGATGATCTGGCCGAACTTGACGTACGTCGGTCCCAGGTCGGCGAAGGTCTGGGGGAGCTGCTTGATCACCTTCTGCTGCCACGGACCCCTGCCCGGCAGCTTGGTGACGATGCGAGCGGCGGTGCGGGTGACCTGCCAACCTGTCACGGCAACCCGGGCCGCTTCGACCGGCAACGGCACCCGGTCGAGCTTGGCGCCCTCTCGATGTTTGGCGGAGCTCATCTGTGCAGTGTGCCAAATCGCCCGGATGAGTCCCAATCCTCTAACTCGGGCGCCCGCCGCCGTCCCCGCCTTTCCAGGGCTGCACCCAGCCCTCAATTGCCCAGCCCTCCCGCGCGGCGATCAACTCGTACATCGTCGCGCCGTCGATCGTCTCGCGGATGATGTCGGCGTGTCCGGCATGCCGGGCCAGCTCGTTGATCACGTGCAGGATCACCCAGCGCACCGACCAGGCTTCCTGGTTCTTCGGAAACCACGGGATGTCGCGCGGAACGGGCACCGCGGCGTCCAGGTCGGCGGTCTCCACCAGCCGCAGCGAGGCCGCGTTCTGCGCCTCGAACGCCCCCAGCAGCCCGGCCAGCGTCTCGTCGGGCCGCATCACGTGCTGGTCGGCGAACTCCGCGGCGATCTGCTCGAACGGGCGCGGGTCTTTCGCCGGCGCCTCCGGCGCGGCGGCGACGCGCGCCATCCAGCTGCGCTGCATCCCGGTCGCATGCTTGATCAGCCCGCCGATCGACAGCGCGCTGACCGAGGGCGTCGACCGGGCCTGGTCGTCGGTGAGGTCATGGCTGACCGCGAAATACGCGCTCTGGTGAAACGCCAGGAATCCGCGCAGGGCGCTGCGTTCGTCGGCCACCGGCGGGGCGAGTGCGGGCATTGGTCGATCCTAGGTCGCGCGCGCCGTAAGGTGCGGGGATGCAGGTGGTTTCGGCATGCGGATAATCGACGCCGAGCCGACCGAGCTCTTCGTCGGGCCCTCGGACGCGCCGCTGCAGCTGGTCCGCGTCACCGTTTCCGAATGCGCCGAACCCACGCCGGTCCGCATCGACGGCCGCGGCCTGCGCGGACGCGCGGTCGCCGAGCCCGGGAGCGAGGTCGTCGAGGTCGCCGTGAGCGTCGACGAGGCCGTCGTCGGCCAGCGCCGGCCCGCGCGGGCCCACGCCGGCGGTCAGCGGCTGCCCTTCGAGTTCACCGTCGCCGAGCCCGGGTGGACCATGTTCATGGTCAGCCACTTCCACTACGACCCGGTGTGGTGGAACACCCAGGGCGCCTACACCAGCGAGTGGACCGAGGACCCGCCGGGCCGGGCCCGCCAGCGCAACGGCTTCGACCTGGTGCACGCGCATCTGGAGATGGCGCGCCGCGACCCCGAGTACAAGTTCGTGCTGGCCGAGGTCGACTACCTCAAGCCGTACTGGGACACCCGCCCCGACGACCGGGCCGACCTGCGCCGGTTCATCGGCCAGGGCCGCGTCGAGGTGATGGGCGGCACCTACAACGAACCCAACACCAACCTCACCAGTCCGGAAACGACGATTCGGAACCTCGTGCACGGCATGGGTTTTCAGCATCACGTCATGGGTGCCAACCCGGCCACCGCGTGGCAGCTGGACGTGTTCGGCCACGATCCGCAATTCCCGGGGATGGCCGCGGACGCCGGCCTGACGTCGAGTTCGTGGGCCAGGGGACCACACCACCAGTGGGGCCCGGCCCTGGGCGACGGCGATGTCGAGCGCATGCAGTTCGCCAGCGAGTTCGAGTGGATCTCGCCGTCGGGCCGCGGCCTGCTCACCCATTACATGCCCGCGCACTATTCGGCGGGCTGGTGGATGGACTCCGCGGCGTCGCTGGGCGAGGCCGAGGAGGCCACGTACCGGCTGTTCGATCAGCTCAAGAAGGTCGCGCTGACCCGCAACGTGCTGCTGCCCGTCGGCACCGACTACACGCCGCCCAACAAGTGGGTCACCGACATCCACCGCGACTGGGCCGCCCGCTACACCTGGCCGCGCTTCGTGTGCGCACTGCCGTGCGAGTTCTTCGCGGCGGTGCGCGCCGAGTTGGCGGAGGGGCGCTACGCGCCTCGAGAACCATCGCCGCAGACCCGGGACATGAACCCGATCTACACCGGCAAGGACGTCTCCTACATCGACACCAAGCAGGCCAACCGGGCCGCCGAGAACGCCGTCCTGCAGGCCGAGCGATTCGCGGTGTTCGCCGGGCTGCTGACTGGCGCCCCCTACCCGCAGGCCGCCCTGGCCAAGGCGTGGGTGCAGCTGGTCTACGGCGCGCATCACGACGCCATCACCGGCTCGGAATCCGACCAGGTGTACCTCGATCTGCTGACCGGCTGGCGCGACGCCTGGCAGCTGGGCCGCGTGGCCCGCGACAACTCGCTAGAGCTGCTGTCCGGCGAGGTCGCTTCGGGCGCGGGCGACGTGATCGTGTGGAATCCGCTGACCTGCCGGCGCACCGACATCGTCACCGCCCGCCTCGACCCGCCGCTGGGCGCCCGGGTGCGGGTGCTCGACTCCGACGGCGCCGAGCTGGCGGCCCACGTCGAGCACGAAGGCCGGTCGGTCAGCTGGCTGGCGCGCGATGTGCCGTCGCTGGGGTGGCGGGCATACCGGCTGGTGCCCGACCCCGACCGGGGCGAGGCGGCCGGCTGGGAACCGGTCGCGGGATGGGCGATCGCCAACGAGCACTACCGCATCCGCGTCGACCCGGAGCGTGGCGGCGGGGTCACCTCGCTGCTGCAGGACGGCCGCGAGTTGATGGCCGACGGCCGGGTGGGCAACGAGCTCGCCGTCTACGAGGAGTACCCGGCGCACCCGAGCCAGGGCGAGGGCCCGTGGCACCTGCTGCCCAAGGGGCCGGTGGTGTGCTCGTCCGCGGAGCCGGCGCGGGTGCAGGCCTTCCACGGGCCGCTGGGTCAGCGAGTGGTGGTGCACGGCCGCATCGGCACGCTGCTGCGCTACACCCAGACCCTGACCCTGTGGCGTGGCGTCGCGCGGGTGGACTGCCGCACCACCATCGACGAGTTCAGCGGCGCCGACCAGCTGGTGCGACTGCGCTGGCCGTGCCCGGTGCCCGGCGCCATGCCGGTCAGCGAGGTGGGCGACGCCGTCGTCGGCCGCGGTTTCGCGCTGCTGCATGACGGACCCGACGCGGTGGATACCGCCCGGCACCTGTGGACCCTGGACAACCCGGCGTACGGCTGGTTCGGCCTGTCCTCGGCGGCCCGGATCCGGGTGTCGGGCACCGGCGTGCGGGCGGTGTCGGTCGCCGAGGTGGTGTCGCCCACCGAGGCGATGGCCGGGCCGCTGGCCCGGGAGTTGATGGTCGCGCTGGTGCGCGCCGGCGTCACGGCCACCTGCAGCGCCGCCGGCAAGGCGCGCTACGGACACCTCGAGGTCGATTCGAACCTGCCCGACGCGCGCATCGCGCTGGGCGGCCCGGCTCGCAACGCGTTCGCCGCGGCCGTGCTGGCCGACGCCCCGGAGTACGCCGACGAGCCGGAGCGTCAATTGGCGGCGACCGGCCGGGCCCTGGTGTGGGTGCCGGCCGAGACGCCGCTGGACGCGGTGTGGGTGCCCGACGCCGACCTGCGATCGCCGCGGGCGCTGCCGGTGCTGGTCATCGACGGCCGCGACGAGGACGACCTGCGGGCGGCGATCGCGGCGGTGGCCGGCGACCTCGGCGACGCCGAGATCGCCGTGACGCAGCGACCACCCTCGGGGACGGACGCTTTCGAGGACCGCACCGTCGCCCTGCTCAACCGCGGCGTGCCCAGCTTCGCCGTCGACACCGAGGGCACCCTGCACACCGGGCTGATGCGGTCCTGCACCGGCTGGCCGTCGGGCATCTGGATCGACGACCCGCGCCGCACCGCGCCGGACGGCTCTAACTTCCAACTGCAGCATTGGACCCACGCCTTCGACTACGCGTTGGTCAGCGGGGCGGGCGACTGGCGGCGGGCGGGGATCCCCACCCGCAGCGCGCAGTTCTCCCAGCCGCTGCTCGCCGTCACACCGGGCCGGCAAGGGGAAGCGCCGGCGCCGGCGGGATCGCTGCTGCGCGTCGAGCCCGAATCGGTACAGCTGGGCGCCCTCAAGGCCGCCGGCAATCCGCTCACCGCGGGCAGCGCGGCGCCGGTCGACCCGCACGCGGTGGCGCTGCGCCTGGTGGAGACCAGCGGCGCCAGCACGCCCGTCGTCGTCGACTCCGACGTCGCGATGCTGCGCGACCTTCGGCGCGCCGATCTGCTGGAGGCCAATCCCGAACCCGTGTCCTCGGTCGAGCTGCACGGCTACCAGGTGGCGACCGTGCTGGCCCGCATCGACGCGCCCCGGGCCGCGGCCGACGCCGGCGTCCTGGCCCCGGATGCCGAGGCCGCCCAGCCGCTGTACGCGCGGTACTGGCTGCACAATCGCGGCCCCGCACCGCTCGGCGGGCTGCCGGCGGTCGCCCACCTGCACCCGACGCAGACGAGTGCGGAGCCCGGTGCCGGGGGGGGGGGGGGGGGGGGCGCGGGGGGGGGGCCACCCGCCCGGGCAGCGGGGCGCGGCCGTCGCAGCCACCGGCGGGGAGG